>JAYWBY010000307.1:0-5192 GCA_043781115.1 Pseudomonadota bacterium | reverse complement strand
CTTGGCGCGGATGAAGCGCAAGGTCACCGTCGCCGAATACCGCGACCGCATCTCCTGGTTGACGACGGCCATCCCCGACATCGCCCTGTCCACCGACCTGATCGTCGGCTTCCCCGGCGAGACCGAAGAGCAGTTTGAGGACACGCTGCGCCTCGTGGAGGCGACGCGCTTCAGCTTCATCTTCTCCTTCAAGTATTCGCCGAGGAAGAACACGCCGGCCAACCGCTATCTCGACCAAGTCCCCGAGGACGTCAAGGAAGCGCGGTTAGCTCGCTTGCATGCGCTCCAGGACCGCATCACCATCGAGCAGAACGAGGCTGAGATTGGTTTGGTTCGTCCGGTGCTCTTTCACTATGAAAGTAAGAAGTTGCCTGGGCACTCCTATGGGCGCACGGAGCACTTCAGAGTTGTTCGGGCGAAGGCCGACGGTGACGTGGTTGGTAAGATCTTGCCGGTGGTGATTACGGCGGCGAATAAGACGGCGTTGCTTGGGGAACTGGTTAGTTTGCAGTGATAGCCGGGAGTACCGACTACGGCTACGGCTACCTCCATCCCTTTCACGAGAAATTAACATCCCCCAATTTGCGACCCCTTCCGCCCATCAGGTAAAAATCCCCGTGCGGGATCCCCCGCAGGAGTCACGCACCCGATGAAGTCCATTCGCTTTCTTTCCCTCGCCCTTCTCATCGCCGCGATCTCGCCGCCAGCCCCTGCCGCGCCGCTACAGCCCGGACTAATCCAGGGCCAACCGAAGCTCGTTCTCGTCGTAGTATTCGACCAATTCCGCGCCGACTACCTGACCCGCTTCCAAAAGCGCTTCCTCCCCGCTACCTCGTCGACCGGCGTCGGCGGCTTCCAGTATCTCCTCGCCAACGGCGCGACCTTCTTCCACGCGCAATACGAACTCCTGCAAAACATGACCTGTCCCGGTCACGCGACTATCCTGACCGGATCTTATCCGTACCAAAACGGCGTACCGACGAACTATTGGTACGACCCAGTCACCAACGAAAAGACTTACTGTGCCGAGGACCCGGCTTCCCGCACCGTCGGCGTCGAAAAGGAGGCACCCCATCTCGGAACCTCTCCCAAGAATTTGCGCGGCACCACGGTCGGCGACGAGCTGAAGAACGCGGGTTATCCTTCACGCGTCGTGACTTTGGCCCTGAAAGACCGGGCGGCCATCATGCTCGGTGGCCACGCCGCGGATCTGGCACTTTGGATCGACCAACAGAGTATGCGCTGGGTGTCGTCGCGCTACTACTTGCCTGAGGGGAAACTCCCCTCCTGGGTCGACGCCTTGAACCAAAAGCTGGCTGAAGGCAAAGGCAAGACGATGCATTGGGAGGCCCAGGGCCCGGGCGTCGGTCTGAGCCTGGCGGACTCCCTCGGCAAACCGACGAAGATGATGGGCGGCGGCTTCGGCTCCGGCTTTCCGCACGACTTTCCCCTCGATTCGGCTTCAGCTTTGGCCTCGCCATTTGGCGTCGACATCACGGAAGCGGCGGCGGAGCACGCGATCACGGCTTTTCATTTGGGCGGAGGCAAAGGGCCCGACCTCTTGGGCGTCAGCTTCTCCAGCCACGACTACGTCGGCCATGCTTTCGGCCCGAACAGCCGCGAAATGGAGGAGATGACGGTGCACGAGGACCAGAGCCTCGCCAAGCTCCTGAACTTCGTCAATCGCGCGGTTCCTGGCGGGCTTAAGCAAGTGACGATCATCCTGACGGCAGATCACGGCATGCCTCCCAACCCCGACTACCTACGCCGGAAGAGCTTCGACGCCGGCCATGTCGATGAAGGAGAGCTGACGAAGAATCTGGAAACCGCGCTGAAGGACAAGTTCGGCGAGCCCGCGGGGGGCCGGTGGCTCGCGGGCAGCCTCGACTTCAACATCAAGTTCAGCACCAAGGCGTTCGAAGGCAGCAAAACCACCAAGACGGCGGCGGAAGACTTCGTACGCGACTACTTGCTCGAGAAAGTTCCGGGAGTCGCCTTCGCCTTCACCGCGACCGATTATGCGGCGAGGAAACTGCCGCCTGGACTTTTCGAGAAACAGATCCTGAAGACCTACGTCCCGGGCCGGAGCGGCGACGTCGTCGGCATTTTGAAGCCGTTTTTTGCCGCGGCCGAGAACCCAGTCGACCACATGACGGGCTATAGTTACGACCGAACCGTGCCCTTGATCATGGCCGGCGCGCACATCCATCCCGGTCTCTACGCGACGCCGGCGAACACGGTCGACGTCGCGCCGACCCTTTCGTTTCTCTTGGGGCTGATACCCCCGAGTCAAGCGGAAGGCCGGATACTCGAGGAAATCCTCGGCCGCTAGTGCCCGCCGTGAAGATCATTCTGGAGCTTCGCCACGAACACCGTCCGTACATCGCGGGTGTCTCGAACCTTCGCTAAGCCGTCGGCTTCCAGCTCGACGTTCAAGAACCCGAGCCCCTTCTCCAATCCCGTCAACAGAAAGTCGTTGAAGAGCACCTTGTAAGTCTTCGCCTCATCGAGCGGCTGGCCCTTGATCATCCAGCCGCCGCTCACGTCGCGCGCGACGTTGACGGTGTCGAGATAGCCGCCGCTGCCTTTGTTGGCCTCGCCTTGAATCAGCGCCTTCTTCAGCTGCGACCCTTGAATGGTGACCAAGACCATCTTGCCGCCGAAGGGAAAAATCCGGACGATGTCCCACGTGGTGATGTCTCCCGGCGGAATCCGGTCGTCGATGCGAATAGAGCCCGAGCCGTAGATCACGGCGTCGGCTTCAGGGGCCTCCGCGAGGAAAGCTTGGCCGATCATGTTCGAAAGGTTGGTCGGGCGGTTGCGGACGGCCGCTTCGAAACCCTCAAGCATCTCCGTCGCGTGGCCGACGACACCGGTCGGCTCGACGCCCATGGCGCGCAGCGAAGCGAAGACTTTGTCCGTCCACTTCTTGACGACTAGGTCGGTGTCGGGGTCGAGCGCGACCGCGCCGTCCATTTCCAGGAGCTTGGACTGGTGCGTCAACTTGTGCTCGCCGACGTCGAAGTGAAAGCGGTGAACATAGACGGTGCGAGCGTTGGCGTCGGCCTTGTAGATCGGCGTTTGGTCGTCACCGGCGACGACGGCGGTGTTCTCGTGCTCGTGAGCGCCGAGGATGACGTCGATCTCGGGAACTTCCGTCGCCACTTGTTTGTCGTCGGAGATCGCCAAATGGGTCAGCGCGATGATGACGTCGACTTTCTCGTCTTTAAGCTTCTGGACCTCGGCCTTCGCCGTTTCGACGTAGTTTTGATAGGTTACGAACGGCTTTTTCACCATGTCGACGCAGAGGGCGAAGAAGCCGATGCGGATCTCGTCGCCGTCTTCGTTCTTGAAGGTCACCACTTTGTGATCTTCCGCAGGTGCAAAGAGCGCGCCCTGCGCGTCCCGAACGTTGCTCGAGATCCACTTCTGATGGCTTTCGCTCATTCGCTGACGAAGCTGGGCTTCGGTCAGGTCGAACTCATGGTTGCCGAAGGTCACGAGGTCGAGCCCCATCGCGTTCAAGGTCTCGATCATTTGTTGGCCGGCGACCGGGTTGCCGTCGACTTTCGTGACGCCCATCGCCGAGGGACTCAGGAAGTCACCTGGCAAGACGGACAGAAAGTGCGGGTTCTCGGCCTTCAGCTCCTTGATCACCGTCGCGACGCGCGCCAAGCCGCCGCGCGTGCCGCCTTCGACCGCGCCAATCTCGTAGACGTCGTTGATGTGAAGGAGCGTGAAATCGACGGCATGCGCCGACACCACTTCGCCAGAGGCGTCGTAGAGGCGCGTACCGCCGGCGCCTGGCTTGCAGGCGAGCGAAAGGAGCGCGAAGAGCGCGAAGAGCGCCAAAGCTAGCGAGCGAACGGTCGAGTTTAGCACGGGAAATCCTCCGTAAAATTCGTCTTCTCTAGGCGCGGCGTTGCAGAAAATCCGCTACCGCGCCGCCGACGGCTTCGACCCGCCTGGCGACGCCCAAGTCGAGGAAATTGCCTTGGTCGTCAAAGGCCTTGTCCGCTGCGACGACGCCCACGGCATAAGGCAGAACGATGACGCCAATGTTAGCCAAAATACTACTCAACGGCGCCAATCCGCGCAATCCTCCGGACGGCGTGGGCGCCGCGGCCACCAGGCCGGCGACCTTGCCGCGGAAGAGGGCCGAAGCCGGCGTGCCCGCTGCTGGCCGCGACAACCAGTCGATGGTGTTCTTCATCAGAGCCGAGAGCGAGCTGTTGTACTCGGGGCTGGCGAGCAGCAAGCCCCGATGGGCCTGAAGTAGCGCTCTGAGTTCCACCGCCTTCGGGGGAAAACCTTGGGCCGACTCAGTGTCGGCGTCGTAAAACGGCAACGGATAGTCCGCCAGATTCACCGTCGTGACCTGGCAGCCCTTCGCTTCGGCGCCACGCACCGCCGCCTTCAGCGTCGACACGTTGAAGGAGCCGCGCCTGAGGCTAGCGGCAAACGCGAGGATTTTTGGCGCCTCCGCCACCTTCTCAAGCCTTCCCGGAAGGCTGAGTCTCGTAAATTCGGCTCGGATCGCGCAGGCTCCTGGTTACCACCCAGTAACCGATGATGCTGACGACGAAGATGACGCCAAAAACCAAATATCCACTCACGTACGACAAGGCCGGCTCCGTCTAGCGAAAGAAAGCATAGAAATCGACCGCCAGCTCCTTTTGGCCAGGATCCGAAGTCTCGAAATACAATTTGCCGTGGACGCTCCCCGCGACCTTGGCTTCGTTCTTGAGCTCGACCGACACCAGCTTCTTGTCTTTCTCGTGCGGCAAGGTGTCGACGTGGATGAACTTCGACGCGTCGTCGATCCGCTTGCCGTTCAGAATCAATTCGGCGCGAGACCCCGTGATCGAAAAATCCGACAGGCCGTGCATCGTGATCGACCGCTTGGAGACGTCGGCCGGGCTGATGGCGCCAAATTCCAAGTAGGCGGGAACGTAATCGATGTTGCCTTTGACGTTGGCGCGCACCGGCAGCGGCAGCTCGTTCATGTGCGCGGAGTTGTTGCGCACGAGCACGGTTTCCTTGACGAATCCCGGGGTAAGTCCGGGCTTCAGTTTGACCGTGACCAGGTAGTCGTCCTTGTCTTTCGTCACCGTCGCGTACATCAACGCGGCGTTGAACTGCAAATCCTTCACCGCCAATTTGAATCCAGAGACGGGCTTGATGCGCACGAC
>JAYWBY010000306.1:0-13759 GCA_043781115.1 Pseudomonadota bacterium | reverse complement strand
GGCGCGCAAGACTCCGCGTTCGGTCTTGAAGCTCGTCACGAGATTTTCGACGCTGAGAAGAGTTTCGGTCACTCTCTCACCTTTCGCCGTAAAGACTTGGTAGTTGTGCCGACAGGGGATAGAGCTCGTCGACGGCTCTGACAATATCGCTTCGCTCCGCCACCGACAAGGTAAAATCCCTCTTAAGCCCCTGTTTGATCTCATTAATCCGGTCTTCGCGGGTGGGGTCGGCAAAGACCATGTCGAGCTTGCCGTCTTCCCCAACCAAGGCTAGGCACTCCCACTCGCGGGCTCTCTTGAAGGTCATGATATCCAAGGTGTCTTCGGCGAGGTGAAAGGTGCGCAAGTGATAGATCCGGTCGAGCTTCAGCGACCGCGCCAAGGCGTTGGCCAACGCGCTTTCCGACATGAGTTCGGCGCTCAGCAGGGCCTCGAAGGCCGAGACCTGCCAACGTGACATATAGAGCTCAATCGCATGGCGGCTGCTCTTGGTGATGTAGTGGTCTTTTTCGAGCAAGGCCAGGAGCCCGTTACCGTTCATCGAGCTTCACCCATTTCAGCGAGTAGTCGCGAATGCCGCTGAGCGTCGCCTCGGGTTTGCCCCAAGGCGATTCGCACCACGTCAGCGTGTCGTGGAACCACAGGAACGTCCGCCAAGTGAGCTCGGTGCACACCCGCTCCTTGCCCTTTTGGCCGAGCGCCTTAGCGGTGACGGCGATGGAACGCACCTCGTCGGAGAAGTGCAGCTTGGCGGTCGAGCCGCTGATTTCGAGGTCGTCGGCGAGCGCCATCCAGGCCCGCGGCAAGCCGAAATTCAGCATGCAAGGCAACTCGTCGGCTTTGACGCCGATCAGGTGGCCGTCGACTTCGAGGAAGCCGTGCGAGTCGACGCCGAACTCGGGCAGCTTCGCCGCAAGGCGGCCTTCGGGGCGAATGCTCTCGCCCCGCCGCGCGACTTTCAGCATCGCCTGACCGACCGAGTTGCTGACCTCGAGGTCCCAGTCGCCGGTAGCTTGGGCGACCCATTCGGACTCGCCGGAGCCGAGCACTTGGCCGTCGTCGAAGGCTTCGAGCGTCATGGCGCCGTCACCGGGCAAGCAAAGGATGAAGAGTGGGTCAAGCACCGCGGGAACCTTGATGTCGTGGCGGGTCGGCATCGTCTGGCAGCCGCTGACGCCCCAAAGAATAAGCAAAGCGGCGAAGACCCGCGTCGCCATCAGCCGCCGCCCAGGGCGGCGGACTCTTTCAATTTACCTTCGATGCGCTCTTTGTCCTTGTCCTCAAGGCTCCCTTGAAGGGCCTTCTCGTAGAGGTCGTGGGCGGCTTTTTTGTCCCCCTTGCTCTTCTTGACGTCGCCCAAATGCTCGTAAATCACGCCTTCTTTCGGCTCGAGCTTGATCGCTTGTTCGAAGAGCGGCGCCGCCTTGTCGAACTCCCCGCGCTGGTAGTGCACCCAACCCAAGGAGTCGAGATAGAAGCCGTCGTTTGGCTTTAGTTCGAGGGCGCGGCTGATCAACTTCTCCGCCTCCTCGAGATGCTCGCTTTTTTCGGCGAAGAGGTAGCCGAGGTAATTGTACGCGCTGCTGTTCTCCGGGTCCTTCTTGATGACTTCGCGCATCGTCGCGATGCAAGCGTCGCGGTCGCCGGCCTTCTCTTGATAAACGCCTTTCAAGAACAGAAGGCGCGGCTTGTCGGAGAACTTGGTGTAGCCGTCGTCCAGGATCTTGATCGCGTCTTCATACCGGTTCGCGTCGGCGTAAACGCCGGAGACGACCCCAAACGCGTCCCAAGACACCTCCGGCCGAGCCAGGAGCGTCTTGCCTAGCGCCATGGCGTCGTCGACGCGCTTCAAGTCCTTCAGAATCACGATCGAACGGAACTCGGCGTCCTTCTTCAGCGACGACTCGTTCGGCACCGCTTTATAGAGCGCCAAAGCCTTGTCGGTTTGCTCTATGCGCTCTTGGCCGAAGGCCGCGAGATAGCGAACGCGATCCGACTCGGGGTACTCCTTGACCAAAGCGTCGAGCAGAGCCGCGGCTTCCTTGTTGCGCTTGAGTTCCCAGAGGAGCAACGCCTTTTGCATTTGCACGGCAGGCCGAGCTGGGCCGCCTTGTTTCGCCATCTCGTCGAGCAGTTCCACGGCGCTGTCGAGGTTGCCGATCTCGCGGTAGAGGTCGACCATGCGCTGCGTCAACTCTTCGTCGGCCGGGTCCATGCGATAGAGCTGTTCGTAAATGCGCACGGCCTGCTTCGTCTTGCCGTTCATTTGCAGGACGATCGCGTAGACCTGGGTAAGTTGGGGATTGTTACTCTGCATCTCCCAAGCGCGGCGCGCCGGGATGAGGGCTTCCTTGTGCTGGTTGTTGATCAGGTAGAGGCGGGAGAGTTGCGACCAACCGATGACCGAGCTCGGGATGTTCTTCGTCAACTCCTTGGCGACGACGATTGCCTTGGTCACCTGCTTGCTCGACTGGTAGACCTCGGTCAGCTCCAAATAGGCCGATTCGTAGTGCGGATCAAGCTCGACGCATTTCTCGAGTTGGGTGATCGCTTCGTCGGCTTGGCCGGCCTGCGTCAACATTTCTCCGTAAAAGAACCGGAGCTGCGCGTCGCGGGGATAGAGAAGCACCATCTTCTTCGATTCGAGCAAAGCCTGCGCGCGGTCGCCGGCGGCGGCTTTCGCGGCCAACATCTTGCCGCCGAGAAAGGGATTCGGGTCCAAGCTGTAGGCGGCCTCGAAAACGGGCAGGGCCTTCTTCGCGTCACGATCTTTCATCGCCATGTATTCCGCGACGAGATAGTAATAGCCCGCCGTCGAGCGACGCTGCTGCGGAGACCAAAGCGACATCGGCACTTTAGTCATGTCGTCGCGCTCTTCCGGCTGAGGCTTGGCCTCTCCACCTTCGGCGACGACCGCGCCTTCGTCCGCCGTCGGCTTGCCGTCGGAAGTACTCTTGCAAGCGCCCTGTGCGAGCACGACCAGAACGCCAGCGACGAGGCTCGGCAGGAAACCATTCCGCATACGCATTCCTTTGCGGTTTAGCGGGGTTGTGTTGCTTCTTGCGATTGTAATGCAGGCTGGCGTCGGCGTCAGGCTTATTACGGGGCACGCGGTACTGCCCGGGGCCAATATGCTCAACTTGTTGTTAAATATAGTCTTTTTAGGATACCATGGACCCGAAAGCGAGATTTATGGCCTTTGATCGCCGCCGCTCCACTCTCCTCGTCGGAACGACCGCCCTGCTCGCCGGGGCGGCGTATTTCGTGCCGCGGTGGAGCGGTCCGCCGCCGACGCGACCGCTGACGGATTCCGAGTGGCAGCAAGTCATGACGGAAACCTGGCGGGCGGTCACCAAAGGTGGAGCCTTCACGCCTCCCCAAGGGTTGCCGAACGATCTGACGACGACGTTTCTCGTTGCCGGCGACGGCACCCATCAAGGATCCACCGTCCGCGCCACGGCCGATGGCGTCGGCGCCTCGCTGGCCAAGGCTCTGAGCGTCTTGCCTCATCAGGCTTCGCCGGTGCGCTGGCTCAAAGTCGAACTCGCCGCCGGAGCCGTGAGCGACGCCGGCACGACGCCCTTGCCGATCATCGGGCGATTCATCGACGCTCAGGGCATCCGCCCGACCTACCGTGGCCATCGGGTCGTCACCGTCGTCACGGTCCAGAACCTCGATGCGTCACTCGAAGCCGCGGGCCAATATCTCCGCCGCGCCGAGCGACCGGACGGCTCGTTCGTCTATCAGTATCACGCGCGAGACGGTCGAGAAGACCCGAGCTACAACATCCTGCGGCACGCCGGCACGACGTTCGCGCTTTTTCAGCTGGCCAAAGCGTTCAATGAACCGTCCTTCGGCGACGCGGCGAAACGCAGTGCCGACTACTTGATGTCTCAAATTACGGCTTGTCCCGCAGCCGACGCCGCGGACCTTTGCGTCGTCGAAGGCGACAGCGTCAAACTCGGAGGCAACGCCCTTGCCCTCATCGCATTCGCGGAAGAGTCCGCCTACACCGGTTCCCTCGCCCGCCTGCCGACGATGCGGGCCTTGGCTCGACGTCTCTTGCACCGCCAGGCCGCGAGTGGCGAATTCACCGGCCACAAACAAAATCGCACGACCGGCGCGTACAGCACCAACTTCCAGTCGTCCTATTACCCCGGCGAAAGTCTTTGGGCGCTCTTAAAACTAAATTCCGTCGATCCCAATCCCGAATGGCTCGACTCCGCAGTCATAGGCGCTCGCTTTCTCATCCGCGAACGCGACGGCAAGACCCCAAACGACGAGTTAGAACACGATCATTGGTTCCTCTACGCTCTGAACGATCTCTTTCGCCTGAAGCCAGATCCTGAACTGATGACCTACGTCAAACGCCTCGTCGGCGCTATCATTGACGCCCAAAATCTCGGCGACGACTGGCCCGAGGACTGGCTCGGCAGCTGGATGAGCCCTCCGCGTTCGACGCCGGCAGCTACGAGGGTCGAGGGGCTTTTGGCGGCGGCGCGAATGCTGAGGGACAACGGCGAGCCGGTGTTGGCCGAACGCGCGACTCTGGCGGCGAAGACGGCGGCTAAATTTTTGCTCGCGACGCAGTTGACGCCGGAAAGCGCGATGACGATGAAAGACCCGGAGCGCGCGCTCGGCGGCTTTCGCAGCGGGCTCGAAGACGACGAGATTCGAATCGACTACGTGCAGCATAATGTGTCGGCGTTGTTGGCGTTGAGGGAAGTGCTGAAGTAGCGTTTATTCGGGACACCCGACGTAATCGAATTGCCGCCTATAGCCTGACCCCAAAGCCGACCAGAAGCATTGTTGTCTGCCAACGGGCGGCCGAGAAGGAGACGTGCGGGGCTGGCCGTGGCTGCGGCGGGACTTCCGCCGGAGAAGTTCCGCCACGCGAATTGCTAGCCCAGACGATAGTCTGGCCACGGCCAGCCACGCGCCCTCCCCAGGCCCGCCGCCACCGAAGCCTCTAGTCGGCTTTGGGTTCACTCCTCTGCCCAGTCGCACCCGCTTACCCGATCTTAATGCTGTACTGTTCGGCTATTTTCGCCCGGAGCTCCGCCACCGTGGGCACTTCGCCGTAGAATATTTCCACCAAGCTCAGTCCTTGGCCTGGCGCCGTTTTTCCCGCGAGTTTTCGGTCCTTCGCCGCAATGATCTGAGCCATGCTTCCTAGCGGCTTTCGCCCAACCCCGACGTCGACCAGCGTTCCGGTGATGATGCGCACCATCTGCTTCAGGAAGCCCTCGCCCACGATCCAGAGGTCTACCATCGGGCCATTGACGTTGACGCTCACTTCCAATATCCGGCGTTCCTTTGTCTTCGCGCTCGAATCAGCGGCGCAAAACGAACTGAAATCGTGCCGCCCTACCAATCTCTGCGATTCTTCCGTAAATTTCCCTACGTCGAAGTCGTAATGAATCTGCCAGCAGTAAGGCGCGACGAATGGGTTGCGCGTCGAGCTCAGCCAAAGGCGATAGCGATAAGCTTTGGCCGATGCCGAATAAATCGGATGGAACTCCGCCGTCGTCGGCGCGATCGAGGTCACGCCGACCGAATCGGGCAGAAGACCGTGGAGGCTCCTGAGCCACTTCGTTTGATCGTAAACCTCGGAGGTTTTGAACACTCCGACCTGATGCTCCGCGTGCACGCCGGTGTCGGTGCGCGAAGCGCCGGTGATGCGGACGTCGTGACGAAGCATCGTTTTCAGCGCCTTCTCGACGTGGTCTTGCACGCCGCGGCCCGAGGGTTGGCTTTGCCAGCCGTGATAATCCGCGCCGATGTACTTCAAGTCGATTCGGTAACTGACCGGGTCGGCCATGTCACCGGACCGTTTCGAAGGTAAACCCCAACCCGAAAATTTTGCGGCCGAACGACACGCCGTCTTTGTTGGTCATGCGCACGATCTCGACGTAAGGCGAAGCGTAAATGTAGCCAAGGCCCATGACGCCGCGCATCGACGTCGCCCCTTCTTCGTCGAGTGGATTCAAGAGGATGTTGGCCGAGACACCGACGGTCGTGCCGTTCTTCCAGCCCTTGTTGGTCAACGAGTCGTCCTTGGCGCCGGTCGCCGCGGTCGTCGACTTGGTTGGCGTAGTCGTCGAGGTTGACGACGAGCCGCCCGTGCGAACTTCTTGCCAGTAGAGACGCTCTATGCCGACCCAGCCGTCGAGCACGATCCATTTGCCCGTAAAGGGCGTCATCTCAGCGGTCAGCGCGACTTGGAGGGGTACGAGCGTAAGTGAAGTCGGTCCGTTCTTGTCCTTTGTCACGTCGTCGGCCGTCAGGTCCTTCTTCTCTTTGCCTGTTGTCGTCGACTTCAAGGCGTAGCCGTCGGCGGTGTAGTAACCCATCCGAAAGCTCAGACCGAGGGTCGCGTACCAGTCCCAGGCGAACCAGTCGGCGGCGAACATCGGGTAGTTCTTCGGTGAACCGTAGGCTTCCTTGTAGAAATCGAGGCCATCGTCAAATGTCGGTTGTTCGCCGCTGACCCGCACGCGATAGGACCCAAAAACGCGCGGCAGCGCCGGTTTCCTGACGCGGATTTTCAGCTCTCCCGAATCATAATTCGGAGCCGGCTCGGAGGCGGCCGGCGCGCCACCGCCCGGCGAAGCGTTTACCCTCGGGGCGGGGGGAGGAGTCGGGAACTCGTCGTCTCCGGGGGCGAATTCGATCGTGCCGTCGTCGTCTTGGGCCAAAACCGGCAACGCGCTCACGAAGAATGCCGTGAAAGCGACTGAGAGGCCGGCCAAGGTCCTGGACAACGACATGCTAGCCATCATTTTGCCCCGCAGAGGAGTTCGAGGATCTGCACCGCGTTGGTCGCGGCGCCCTTCTTTAGATTATCAGCGACGTTCCAAAATTGCAGCCAGCGGGACTTGGCTTGGCCATAAGGCAACCGCACCCGGCTGACGAAGACCCGCTGGTCGCCGGTGGCGGTCCGAGGCGTCGGTTGCGAGGCGTGGTCGTCTTTTTCATTGAGCACCAAGCCTTTGGCGCCTCGGAAGGCGGCCAGGGCCTCGTCCCTAGTGATCTCCCGGTTCAAGCGGACGTTGACGGTCTCGCCGTGGCAATGGAAGGTCGGCACGCGGACGGTGGTCGCCATGACGTCGAGACCCGGGAGGCCCATGATCTTGCGCGTCTCCTTCACCATCTTGATTTCTTCGTAGCAGTGACCCGTGTCGTCGAAGACGTCGATCCCGGGCAAGAGATTGAAGGCGATCGGCTGCGCGTAGACCTTGGGCTCCGGGTCTTGGAACTTCATTTGGGCCTCGAGCTGAGCGCCGAGCTCGGCGATACCCTTCTGGCCCGTTCCCGATACCGACTGGTAGGTCGAAACGTGGACCATGTCGATGCCGAAGAGGTCGGCGAGCGGCTTTAGCGCCACGACCATCTGGATCGTCGAGCAGTTCGGGTTGGCGATGATCTGAGGCTTCGTCGCGTTGAGGATTTTCCCGTTCACTTCCGGAACGACCAACGCTACCGACTCGTCCATGCGGAAGGCGCTGCTGTTGTCGATGACGGTCGAGCCCTGGGCCACCAGCGCCTGCGAAAATTCGCGCGAGAAGCCGCCGCCAGCGCTCATCAAGACGTAGGGAATGCCCTTGAGCGCTAAGGCGCTGAACGTTTCGACTTCGTGGGTCTTGTTTCGGAACGTTACCTTACTGCCCTTCGAACGCGCCGACGCGAACACCCCGAGTTGAATGTCTTTCAATTTCGACTCTTCGAGATCGCGCAGCATCTCCCGGCCAACGGCGCCGGTGGCGCCGACAATGGCGACTTTCATGGGCGTAAAGCTCCTACTTGGGTTGGATGACTTAGTTCTTACCTGGATCTTTGTTGAGGCGCAGCCGCCTCAACAATGAATCTTCCCTTTTGTCGTCCGCCGCGGGGTCGCCGTCGGCGCTCGGTTCGTGATCCGCCTCCTCGACCAGATCATCGTCTTGAGGCGCGAAAATGTCGTCGTCCTCGGTCGCCTTCTTCCAACCGATGGCCCATTCGAAAGGACCGCTCAGCGCATAGAACGCGACGAAGAGAAAGCCGACGGCCTCAGGATAGTAAGCCAAAAGGCCGACCACGAAGACCAGCCCCGCGAGCAGGCGAAACGGCTTGATGCCCCGGACCTTCAACACTTTGTGCGACCGATAGACGATGTTGCTGACCATTGCCAGCGACAAGGCCGGAGCCATGACGATCATGACGTTCGCCTTCGCCGTCGTTGCCAGCAGGTGGTCGGTGTAGAACTTCGACAGCCACGTGCCCGTCGCTTGATCGTGATGCAAGTCGTTCAAGAACAAAACGAAGGTCGCAACGACGGCCGCGGCCATCGGAATCGGCAAACCGGTGAAGTCGCCCGACGCCTTGCCGATCGAGCTCTGGACGTTGAAGCGCGCGAGCCTGAGCGCACCGCACGCCATGAATAGGAAGCAGGCGATCCAGCCGATGCGGCCGAAGTTGTTCAGACCGTATTGGTACATGATGATCGCCGGCGCGCAGCCAAACGAAACCAAGTCGCACAAAGAGTCGTATTGGACGCCGAACTCGCTCGTGCCCTTCGTGAGCCGCGCCACGCGACCATCGAGCATGTCGAAAATCGCGGCAAGGAGAATCGCCGAGCCGGCCCAGGCGAATTCGCCGGACAAGGCTTTCATGATCGCGAAAAACCCGAAGAAGAGGTTCCCCGTCGTCAGCATGTTGGGAAGGATGTAGACGGCGCCGCCGATGCGTGGTCGTTTCATTTTCAAACCTCTTTTGAAAGTCCCTGCAGACGTTCTTCGGCCGTCGACAGCCGAAGGTAGCGCGGAGCGGGCGGAGTCGACAGAAAGCCATTAGGCCACTGATCGACTGCCCTTTTTGCCATACCATAGATCGCTTCCCGGCACACTTGCCAAGGGGCCAGTTCGAGCAGTGAGCGGCCGAGGCCTTTCGTTAAGGAATCACAAAGAGGCCAACGGGAAAAAACGGCGAGTTTGGCGTCATCCGGCAACGCCTCGATCAGCGCCTTGGCATTGCCTTCGACGTCGATCAGACAGGCCGGCGCCAGCGCCTGTCCGCCATGCACGGCGAGGAAGCCGTGGGTTCGGGTGGCCGGTATGAACAGCGCCAAAGTCCCTTGGCTTCCCTGTTCGATCCAGTAGCGCTCCGCCGCCGCTTCGGCCGCCGACAGCCCGAGGATCGGCAGCGGACTGGCGAAGGCGGCCGCGAGCCCGTTGACGAAGGCCAAGCCGACCTTGATGCCGGTGAACGAGCCGGGCCCTGCCGAGACGGCGACGCCGGCCAAGTCGGAGACGCGCACGCCAGCCTCCTGCAACACACGCTTGGCCAGCCCGCCGATGGCGGCGACGGCGCCCATGTTCTCGACGTGGAGTTCCACCGCGATCGGCTCGGGGCCCTTGGCTTGATCGACCAACGCCATGGCAACCCCGGATAGGCTGGAATCGACGACGAGAATCTTGGTCACGGCCGTGGTTTCTGGGTCATTGGAAGATGCCGAGGACGCTCTCGAGCATCGACTTCCAGAACCGGCTGAGGTCGTTGTACGTGGCCAAGACCACGAGAGCCATGATCATCGCGAAGCCGACCTTTTGGAAATTCTCGACGGCGGTTTCGCGCAGCGGCCGGCGGCGAATGCCCTCGGCGCCCATCAGCACCAGTTGGCCGCCGTCGAGCACCGGAATGGGAAAGAGGTTCAAAAGGCCGAGGTTGATGCTGATCAAAGCCATCGAACCGAGAAACGTTTGCCAACCGCGCCGCGCCGAATCGCCGGCTACCTTTGCGATCAGCATCGGCCCTCCGAGCGCCTTCAATGGAATGTCGCCGGTTACGAGGCTGGCGACGTTGTTGATCAGTTCCTTGGTCTGGCTCGCCGTCTGTTTCAGGCCGAACCAGGTCGCGGCAAGGGGATTCGAATACTGTTCGATGATCGGCGCCGGCTCGATCGGTTGGCCCCAAAACATTCCGGGCAGCGTATAGATCGTCACTGGGCCCTCGGGCCGCTGCGTGTCGATGCCTTTCAGCTTCAATTGCGCTGTGACTTCCGCGAAATTGCGCAGAACCGTGACCTTCGCCTCCGGCGACGAGTTGGTGATCAATTGCTCGCGGAGCATGAACACGTCGCGCACCGGCTGATCGTTCCAGGCCAAAAGCACGTCGCCGGGTTGCAGGACGCCGACGGCGCCGTCGGTTACGTCGGCGAGCGTCATTTGGCTGTCGCGGAACCCGAGGGTCTTGAATACTTCACGGTCCGAAGCATTGGGAGGCAAGGTCATCAGTCGTCCCACCCTGAGCTCCACGGTCCGGCTCGTCCCGGTCAGCTGGGCTTCGCCCGTGGCCTTCGGGTCGGCGTCGTCCTTCGGCGGCTCCGTCGCTTGGGCGATGAGCTTCACCGTCGACAAGCCGACGCCGCCATGGCCTTCGACGATCTTGCGCAAGATGACGGCGAGCTCGGGCAAGGATTCGATCTTTTGCTCTTCTCCGGTGGCGTTGACGGCCAGGATCTTGTCGCCGGTCTTTAGCCCCGCCAGCGCCGCCTCGCCGTTGGAGGCAAGCAACGTCACGACGGCCGGCATGCGACCGAGCGCGATCCCGGCGCGGCCGAGCGACACGGGGCGACCGGCCATGTCAGTCGTCTTCACCTCTTCGGGAGTTAGGCGCAGCGGTACTTCTTGGCCGTTCCTGACGACGACGATGTTCAAGGTCTTTTGCGGCGAAACCGAAATCACTTCTTCAAGATCACGCCACGTAGCGATCGTCCGGCTGTCGATCTTGACCATGCGGTCGCCGAACTTGATGCCGGCCCGTTCGGCGGCGCTACCTTCGATGACGTCGCCAATCAATGCCGGAGGATGCGGAATGCCGCCCATGCCGAGCACGGCGTAAACGCAGATGGCGAGCACGAAGTTGGCGGCGGGCCCGGCAACGACGGTCGCCGCGCGTTTGCCGAGCGACGTTTTGAGGAACGCGCGCCCGGCGAGGCCGGGCGGCACTTCCTCGCTCGGGTGAGCCCCGGCGAATTTCACGTACCCGCCGAGCGGCACCCAGCTCAAGCGGTACTCGGTCCCCTTGTGGGTGAACCCGAAAATGCGCGGCCCAAAGCCGATCGAGAACGTCTCGACGGCGATGCCGCAAAGACGCCCGACGATGAAGTGCCCGAACTCGTGAAAAAACACGAGCAGGCCGAGCAGGATCACCACGGCCGGAATCGGATGGGTCAGGAATTCGAACAAGCGTCACCCCGGTGAATGGGCGTCTTTACTACCGAAAGTAATAAAGAATAGCCCAAATGGCCGGCGCCGCAAAGAGGATGCCGTCGACTCGGTCGAGGAATCCGCCGTGGCCTGGGATGATGAATCCCGAGTCCTTCACTCCCGAGAAGCGCTTGAAAGTAGACTCAACTAAATCACCCACTTGGGCGGCCATGCCACCAACGACGGCGACTTTCAGGAGCAGCAGCCGGCTGCCCAGCTCGTTCATGAAAAAGAGATTTAGAACTTGGGCCCCGACAATGCTGAGGAGCAGGCCAGCGACGGCCCCTTCCCAGGTCTTCTTGGGCGAGATCACTGGGGCGAGCCGGCGGTTGCCGAAGATCTTGCCTCCGTAATACCGCCCCCCGAAATAGCCCCCGGTGTCGCCGAGCCACGTCACCGTCATGACCAAAAGAATGTACCGGGCGTTCGGCGCCATCAAGTAGAGCTGCCAAATGACCAGCCAGGGCAGGACGCCATAGCAGAACGAAATCAAAATTCCGAAGGCACGCGCCGCGGCCAAATCGATGGTCTTGGCGGAAAAGCTGCCAATCAGGAGCGCCGCCATCGAACCGACCGCCATCCAGCCGATCGAGACGTCGTTCGGCGAGATCGTGGTGCCGAGCATCGCCACCCAGCCGAGCACGATCGTGATGAAGGGAAAAACGTGGTCACC
Source organism: Pseudomonadota bacterium (assembly GCA_043781115.1). Taxonomy (GTDB): domain Bacteria; phylum Bdellovibrionota_B; class Oligoflexia; order Oligoflexales; family CAIYRB01; genus CAIYRB01. The sequence goes on along the minus strand of JAYWBY010000306.1, from coordinate 1,840 downwards.
CTTCGGGATCTTCACTTTGCCGGTCTCGTCGGCCGCGGGAGCTTCTCCGACACCGGCGAGCTTCCGCTCGAACGCCGGAATCAACATCATGGCGATTTCGAAGACCGTCATGCTCAAGCAAATGAGCAGGAACACGATGACGAACCATGCCGGCCCAAAGACGAACGCGCCCAATACGAGGGGCAGAAGCGTCAGCGCCGTGATGACGCGAGTCTTCAGGGAGCCCTTGGCCTTGGCTACAGTCCCTGCGATGCGGCACCGCCTTCTGCCGTCGTCTCGTCTTCCCTCACCAGGCCGAACCGGCGTTGGCGCCGCGAGTATTCTTGCAGAGCGAGCGCGAACTGCTCTTCTCCGAAATCGGGCCAATGCACGTGCGTGAAATAAAGTTCGGTATAAGCCAGCTGCCACAGCATGAAATTCGAGAGGCGTTGCTCGCCGCTCGTGCGAATCAAAAGATCCGGGTCGGGGAGATCCCAGTTGGTTAGGGACGCGCCGAAGATCTCGTAGTTGATGTCTTGGGGCGCCAGTTCGCCGGTCTGGATCCGGCGGGCGACGACGCGGCAGGCATCGAGGATTTCGCCGCGGCCACCATAGCTAAGGGCAATGTTCAACACGAGACCGGTGTTGTCCGACAGCATGTCTTGCGACTCGCGGAGGATCTTCAAGGTCTTCGGGGGCAAACGGTCCAAATTCCCGGTGCTCCGGAGCTGGACGTTGTTCGCCTTCAGCTCGTCACGCTCCTTCAGCAAATAAGTGCTCAAAAGGGTCATAATGGCCCGCACTTCGTGCGGCGGCCGGCCCCAGTTTTCCTCGCTAAAAGCGAACAGGGACAGGACCTTCACGCCAAGCTGGTCGGCCGTCTTGATGACGGCGCGGACGCTGTCGGCGCCCTTGCGGTGACCGAAAACGCGGGGTTTACCCCTCTGGGCCGCCCAACGGCCGTTGCCGTCCATGATGATGGCCACGTGGTTGGGGAGCTGTTCGCGCTTTAGCGATTTCGCCAATTCAGAAAGCAGCTTGTCAGTCATCGAGCTCAACCCGTCCTGCGCGTTCAGAGGGAAACCTTTTGCTATCATAGGACTCTTGGCTCGTCCACGGGGTTTGAGCTATCAAAGGACAGGTGGACGGCCCCAAGGACTCGAGAGATCGCGGCAAAATCGGCCCCCTATCGTCTACTCTGGGTAACGCCCAGGAGTTAACATGTCAGATTTCCGTACTTTGACCCTCGCCTTGCTCCTCCTCGCCGCCGGCTGCGGCAACCCTAAGCCGGCGAAGAAAGAGCCCGTCGAAGCGGCCCCTGCGGCTGACCCGGCCCTCGGCGAAACCGAAATCCGTGACCGCTGGGCGCTATTGACCTCGGCGCTGGACGCGACGAGCGAGTCCTCCGAACACTCCCATCCCTACTTCGTGACCTATTTCGGGTCGATTCGGGGCTACGAAGGCGTCGACGACCAGGGTGCATACTGCAAAGTCCTGCAGCGGACTTTCCCCTACCAAATCAGCACCGGCACCGCCGACACAATGAAAGTGTCGTTCGCCGTCGGCCACGCCAGCGACCAGGAAGTCTACGTCGAAGCGCTGGAGCTAAGTCCCGGGCGTTGGTCCGCGGGACTGTTCGTCAAGAACGCCGACGTCTTCGCCGTCGACGCCGACGACGGTCACTTGAACGTGCAGCTGACCACGAAAGAAGCCATCAAACTCATGGCTGTCGAGCGCGACGGCCGCGCCATGACTTCGATCTCTTGGTCGATGCGGGCGGCCGACGGCAGCGTCTCCCAGGCCACCTGCCGCCAACTTCGCGCCCGTCCCGTCTGCGATGCGAAAGATCCAAAGGCCCCCA
>JAYWBY010000305.1:0-13762 GCA_043781115.1 Pseudomonadota bacterium | reverse complement strand
CCCTTTGGTAAAAACGTCATGCTGGGCAGGACGTCATACCACTTTACTTGCGAGCGACCAAGAGCAGGGTGTGGCCGTCCTCGAGGCCAGGATGTTCGGCGTCGATCATGAAGCCGGCCTCGAGGACCATGGCCCGCAACTCCTCGCGACTATGGAAGGTAAAGGGCGTGCGTTGGGCCATTTCTCGCTCGAATTCGAGGACGTGATTGAACTGGTGCTTCAAGTTTTCGAACCGGCCCGAAGCTTCCAAGTGGGTGCGGACGGCGTTGTAGTGGGAGTCGAAGCCGCCCGACGGCAAGATGCTGCTCAAGGTCAGTTGCCCGCCCTCTTTCATGGCGCGGAATGCCGACTGGAGCAAGGCTTTCGGGTCGTGCACCCGGTAGATTTGGTGCATGCAGACTACGGCGTCGTAGCGACCATCCGGAACGTTCTTCAAGTCGTCGAGCTCTTGGCGGACGATCCGCGGAGCGTGCTCCATGCCTTCGCTGCGGTCGCGCACGCGGCGGAGCATGTGGACGTCATTGTCGACGGCCGTGACGCGGGCGCCCCGGGCGTCCAAGACGGCGGTTAGAGCGCCAGTGGCCGCGCCGAGTTCCAAGACCCGGTGACCGAGGAGCACGGATTCAGAATGAAGTTTCATCAGTTGATCGCGACCGGCAAAGCCATCGAAAAGGCCGTCGTAAGACGCGGCATAACGGATGCGTTTGGTTTCGAGCGCGACGCGGGCGTAAAGCTTCTCGAAGAATTCTTGGCGTTTGTTCACCGAGTTGACGTTCAGCACGACGTTCCAGCCGATGATCCGGCCCGAGCGGCGGTCGATGATCGGCGACATGATTTTAGTGAAGACCATGCGGCCCCACTCTTTCGAGAGGTAGGTGGCCCGTTCGCGGTCGGTGATCGGGATGATGCCTTCGCCATAGAGTTTGTCGGCGCGGTTAGGCACGCGGCGGAAGTTGTCCAGGAGCTTGAACCAGTGCGACACGTGGGCGCCGCGTTTGATGCCGAAGGCATGGCCGAAGACCAGGTCGAAGGCCGGGTTCCAGTCGATGAAGCGCTGCTCTTGGTTCAAGACGAACGTCGGGACGTTGGCCGAGAAGAGCGACATGTCGAGGCGCGGGTCGTGTTCGTCCCAGAGGGCCAATGTGCCCTTTCCGGGGGAGCTGGGCTTGCGGTTTTCGCGCACTTGATCCTTGGCGCGCTCGGAGTCGAAGACGCCGCGGATGGCCAGGCCGGCCGTCCGGCCCTTTTCACTGAGGACGGGCCAGAAGGCGAAGAGGCTGAGCTTGATGCAGACGAGGGTGCCGACGAACGCCATCGGGTTCATGTGCGGCGAACGAAGGCCGAGAGCATTAAGGATATAGGCGCCGGCCATCGCGAAGACGCCCGCCGAAACCAAAACCGCACCCCAATGCAGGCGCGACATCTTGCTGTTTTGCTGCTTTTCCATAAGCGCCACCACTCCAGTGAGCCAACTTCAACCGACCACGATCTGCACTACGAGAGGCTGGATTGCAATCTTCCGGCCAGCTTTTTTGGCCCGTTGGCCGATTGTAACTAGCTGATATAAATGTTATATTGAAAGAAGTCGTGGAGGCGTGTCTTGGCGAGAGCTTTGACACATGCCGCGGAAGTGGCACTGGCGTTGCACTAGTCGGTTCGAGTCTCGAAGTCGCACCGTCGACTAGAAGCCTCGCGCAGAAGTTCCCGTGGAGTGTTCAAGATGTTGATGTGGTTGCCCAAGCTTAAGATTTCGACCGCCAAGGCCCGACCGGGAAACATGGCTAAAGCCGCGTTCTTCACCCTGTCGATGCTTTTGACGGATGTTAGCTTCGGCAACGTCGTCGGCACCGACACGCAGAACTTCAATCCCACGACCTCCGGTTTGGACTTCGTCACTGTCCAGTCGTCCGAGACCCTGGAGCCGGGAGTCCTCAACTTCGGGCTCTTCTTCAACCATGCGGTGAACAGCCTCCCCTACTTCGACGACACCGAACAAGGCCGCACCAAGTATACGGATTCCCTCCTCGGCGCTGACATCAACGTCGGCATCGGTCTCCTTCCTGGCCTCGACTTCGGCATCAGCGCTCCGCAAGTGCTGAAGCAACAAGTCTCGAGTGATGGCTTCCACGGTCAGTACGGCGAAAAAGGCAATACCGAGCTCCGGATCAATACCAAATTGAGGCTCCTCGGCGAGCGCGACGGCGGCGTGGCTTTGGTAGCGTCGGCCAACATCAACCGCATCAAGAACAACCCGTTCGTCGGCAAGGACGCCGGCCCGACGAAGAACCTCGAGCTCGTCATGGACACGACGATCAGCAAAGTTGCTCTTGGCCTGAACATCGGCCATCGCTGGCGCAAATTGGGCACGGCGATCCCTGACGCCGCGCCAATCGAACCGCTAGGCAATCAACTGATCGCGTCGGGCGCCTTGAGCTACCTCTTCACGTCGATCGACACCAAGTTGATCTTCGAAGTCTTTGGTTCAAAACCCGACAACGCCAAGAAAGAGACCGAGAATTCGGACCGCCTGTCGTCGAGCGCCGAAGCGTTGGTCGGCGTCAAACACGACTTCACCACCTCGCTCGCCGGCCACGTCGGCGCCGGCACGGAACTGATCAACGGCCGCGGGTCGCCCGACTGGCGGATCTACGCCGGCCTCAACTGGACCGTCGGCCCGACGTTCTCGAAGCCGAAACAAGCGCACAAGATCGACCCGGACACGACGGCGTTCTCGAAAAACGATCCGTTCGCCGGTCCACCGAAAGCCAAAGAAAAGATCGTCATCCACGACATTCTCTTCGAATTCGACTCCGACAGTTTGGTCGTCGGCGAAACCAACGAGACGCTGAAGAAGCTCGTGAATTACTTGCTCTTGAAGCCGGCCTACACCCGCTTGGTCATCGAAGGCCACACGGACTCGATCGGCTCGGACGAATACAACTTGGATTTGAGTCGTCGTCGCGCGCAAACGATCCGCAAGTGGCTGATCGAGCGCTTCCACCTCGACGCGACCAAGATCGAAGCCGTGGGCCGCGGCGAACGGTTCCCGATTGCCGACAACGGCAACTACCAAGGGCGTCAACTCAACCGTCGGGTCGAGTTTACTATCTATAGGAATACGAAGTGAGTGTTTGAAGTGTGAGTGTGCTACCGCGTTTTTCTGTTGCTGATTGTTGCTGCTGTGTTTTCAAAGCTGTCGTTGATTAGTCCCCGCTGAAGGAGTCCTGCCGTGAGTTACCGTCCGTCCCCCCAAATGTTGATGTCCTTTTTGACCGCCGGAGTGCTGCTCGTCAGCTGCCGTCCGGCGTCTTACGAAGTCATCAAACCGAAGAAGAATCACAAAGTGAACCAGAGCGGAGACCCGAACACGGTCAACCCGCCCGACACCAAAGGCGACCAGCCTTCGGCGCCGCCGCCCATCGAAAGCAACGTGCCGCCGACCGCCAGGGTCGAAGTGATCTTGAACAACGTCTCGGTGACCAAGATCAAAGTCAACCAACCGGTCCAAATCCGCCCGTCTTATGACACGCTGGATCCGGACGACATCGGCCGCTCGGCCTGCGCCAACCCGGGCATCATCAAAGCCGACTACGGCATCGGCACGGCCGACACCCGCGCCGCGGCTCGCGCCACCGACGGTTGCGAAAGCCTCGCCGTTCCTTACGTCTTCACGAAGACCGGGGAAATCGAGATTTCGATGACGGTCACGAGCAATGAAGACGAGAAGGCCATAGCCAGCATGATCCTGACGGTCGTCGACGAAAACGCCGCGGAAAGCGACGACGGCGGCTTCACCATCACTGCCGACCCACTGCTCGCGGGCAAAGGTCAGATCGTGACCTTCGTCGGAACGTGCAAGACGACGCAGAAGTTCGTGATCACCTGGGACTTCGGCGACGGCGCCACGGGTTCGGGCGTCACCACGACGCATGCTTACGCCGAAATTGGCCAAAAGCGCGTCGAAGCGACCTGTACGGAAGAAGGCGGCAAAGAACGCAAAGCCGTCGTCACCGTCGTCGTCGTCGACAAGCCGGTCGTCATCCCGGGCAAGCCGCCGACGGACAAGCCGGTCGACAACCCGACGGACAAGCCGACGGATAAACCGACGGACAAGCCGACGGACAAGCCGACGGACAACCCGGGCCAAAAACCGGGTCAAAACCCCGGTCAAGACCCGGGCACCGGTCCGGGCACAGACCCCGGTGCCGCCCCGGGCCAAGTCCCTACCTACACCCCGTGTGAACCCAGCTACGACTGGAACTACGGCTGAGTCGGCAGGTTCTCCTTCAGTTTCTCTGACGACGTACCGCTAGGATCTTCACGAACGACCGGCTCTGAATCTCATCGAAACTCAGACCGGTCGTTTTCATTTCGTCTAGGGAAATGGCGTCGCAGTTCAAAGCTTTCAAAAAGAAATTCAGCAGTCCTTGCCCGGTTGCCGCGTCGTCGAAGTCGTCTTCCACTCGTCGAAGCTGTACGCCGTGGCCGGCATAGGCCGGTCACTCAACGTTTGCCACTGCCAATGAGGACTGGGGCACACTAGGTCCTCAAAGCTCTACGCTGAGACGCGGCGACATGGCGCGTTTCTGGGGAAATGCATTTGACGCATCACTGGAAGCAGGCCCAGGCGCGCTCGTCGGCGAATTCGGGACTTTTCACCGTGCTCGCATGTGCATTGCCGCCGCCGCCCTCGACCTCGACCCAGTTGCCGCCAGTCGCGTTTCCGAAGTCTTTGGCTTTGAGCCCCATGGCTTTGAGGTTGAGCGTAACGGAGTTATAGGGCGCTTCGGCGACGTTGACGATGCCGCGCATACGACTGGTTGGCGTCGCCCAATGCGCGGTGTTTTGGATCCAATCGGCACTGGCGAGGCCCCACCGAGTAGATCCTGCGTCGACGGGTGACGACAGCAGGCAGGTCCGTGCAAAGCCACGTTCCCGGCTCATCAGGGCTGCGTGGCCGCCGCCTTGGCTATGCCCGCCGATGCGCACGGCAGAGTAACGCAGGGTCACGCCGTCCACAGCGTTGGCGGGCAGCTTGCCGAGAAAGTTGCGGCGCAGGAGGTGGGCAAGCAAGGCGCTGATGCGCGGCTCGATGCCACCGACGCCTTCGATGATGTTTAAGCGCGTCGGCTCGAAGCAAGCGGTGTTGTCACCACAGAGACTGGCGACTGACGGAACATTCGGATAGGCGAGCATGACAACGGTGTAGCCATGCGCCAATGCCTCTTCGATCACCTGTAAATCCGGAAAAACGCCGCGCGCGGGGTTGTACGGCATGGCGTCCGAGCCGACCAAATGGAGGTAGAGCTTGGTGCCGTGAAGCCCCGGGGGAAAGGCGATGGCATGATAGCCGAAGGCGTCGCTGAGGCTACCGTCGGTGGCGCTTGGCTTGATAGCGCAGACGACACCTTTGCTGACTTTCACCGGCGCAACGTCGGCATCTGGGCAGAGCGCCTGCACCCGGCCTTTGCCGGATTGGGCCGACTCAAGGGTCGAGCCTTCGGTAATGGATGAATTGGTAGGGGTTGAATGAAAGCCGGTTGAATCAATTTCGGCGCTGCCGCAGCCAAGGAGGGCCGCGAACAGGGGGGTAGACAACCATGCGTGGTGCATAAGAGCTCCTCAAGTATTGTATAGGGCTTATCGTATTTATTTAAATGCACCTTTAGTTTAATTATTTTATTTAATTATTATAGATAGTTATGAATACATGATTGATTTAGGTATGGATAAAACAGCACCCCTGTACCGTTTTCTTCATGACCCGAGCGATTGCGGTTGGTCATCCTGAGCGCAGGACAGGCGACGCTAGTCGAGATCGTCCGCCCTCCGACGCAGCAGCGGGCACTCTTGCGCTGTCAGTTGCGCGTGAAACGCGCACGAGGACGGAAACGAACGAGGAGCGCCTTAGGGTCTTGCGGATCCGGGATAAAAATCAGAGATTGCTGCCTTTTTTAGAAAGGCGACCGCCTTTGCCGCTTTCTTGTGCCGCTCTGTGTTTTACGACCAACGGCGACTCCCCCGCCTTTTCAACAACCTGATGAGACCCTCACCCATGACATCGACTCTGAATTTCTTCGCCTTTGCGCTCGTCTTCTCGCTGCTTCCCGCTTGCGGCAATGGCTATAACTCTTTCCGTCGGCCGACCACTTATCACTTGACCATCGTCAACGATTCGGAAAAGGCGCTCAAGGGTCACTTCGGAGTGGGCGGCAGCAACAATTCGGCCGGCTGTGATATCGGCGGCGGCAATAGCACGATAGTTCCGTGGTCTACGGCGCCAGCGTCGCGGGACTCAAAGTCCATCACGCTGCATTGCGTGGAGCCCTCGCAGACCGGTGCCTGGGCCTCGGTCGATGACGCGGCCCCGCTTTACCTGATGACGGGCCAGACCGCCGCCCTGCGTTGTGACACCGCTGGTTGCGCGCTGGGGCAGGGACGTGCAGTCGGCCGCATGATGGCTTCCACAGCATGACGGAACGACGAAGCCCTCTGCCCGAGGGCCGCGGCGGCTTCGGACTTCTTGGGTTACGAAGGCTTTGTTTTGCGCGACTATGCGGCGGACGCGGCGGTCTCAAAGTGCTCCACTGTCGGCGGTTTGACGGTATCAGATGCACCACACATCGGCGGATTGAAGGTGCAACAGCTTGACTGCGGCTGAGCTTGGTCCCGGCCAGTCTCGCTTCATGGGGGAACTCGCGATACATCATTGATCTCCCATTCAACTTCCCTGACGTCGTCCCGCTAGGATCTTCAAGAACGACCGGCTCTGAATCTCTTCGAGACTCAGACCGGTCGTTTTCATTTCGTCTAGGGAAATGGCGCCGCAGTTCAAAGCTTTCAAAAAGAAATTCAGCAGCCCTTGCCCGGTGGCCGCATCGTCGAAGACATCGCCCACGAGCGACGCTTGCGCCGCCTTGTCTATGAAGGCTTTCAACCGGTCGCGAGCTGGGCCGAACCCGTCGAGGAAAAAGCTGTAACAAGCAGCGTACCGGGCCGGAAGTTGGGCGGGATGCAGGTCCCACCCTTGATAGAACGCATTCCGCAACGAGTGCCGCACGTGACCGAAGTTCAAGCGCCAGGCGCGGTGGACGACGTCGACATTCTCCTGCTTCTGCACGGCAGACAACGGGGGCCCGCCCTTTGGCTCGCGATGCGGTCCGACGGGCATGACATTGGTGGCGCCGTCCGACAGCCACACCGGTTGCCCGGCATAAGCCACCTGCATCAAATGCCGGGCGAAATCGCACGCGGGGTGCAGCAGAGTTTGACTGGCTGCGGTGATGTTGCACGACGATGTGTAATCATAGGCGCCAAAGTGCGCCCCGACGACCCGACCTTTGCCGGCCTGGACGAAGGACGGGAGGCTCGACTGGCCAGCTTCGTTCATGATCGCCTGGGTCGTCTCGATCATGATTTCGAGGCGCAAGGAATTGGGAGGGAGCTTCAGCGCGCGCTCGAGCAGCTCGGCGAGGGCGACGAACGCTTCGACCTGTCCCGCGCTGACGATCTTCGGCAGCGTCACGACGAAGTTCGGCGGCAGCTGGCCAGCCGTCTTGGCTAAAAGCGTCGCCAAGAAGAGGTCCAAGGTGCGAAAAGCCCGACCCTTGAACTCTTCGCTCAGGGCCTTGACTCGGACGCCGATGAAGGGCGGCAAGGTCTTGTTTTCGAAACCCCTGGCCAGCTCCTCCGCCGCGCTGATTGCGACGTCGTCTTCCTCTTTGTCTCCGCGGATGCCGAAGCCATCCTCGAAGTCGATGCGGAAGTCTTCCACCGGTTCACGTTGCAACTTGGCCGTGACCCGCTTGAACACTTCTTCCGCCAACCAACCGTCTTGCGTGGGGTCGGTGGCGGCTATCCCCATCGCCCGCGCGAAAGTCTTGGCGTCGGGGGCGTAGGCCTTCATGCTTTGCCTTGCGATCTCGCCGAGCTTCGCGGCAGAGTCGGCACGGAAGAGGTGCGCGCCCCCGTAGACCGTATGCACAGGCTGGCGCTCCGTCGATTCACCCGGGTACCGCGCGTTGGTCTCCGCGTTCGCGGTCTCGAGGCGCTGCAAGACGGGTTTCAGACTCTCCTCTTTCAGGACGGGTTTCATCTGAATCAGCTCCCGCGGTAAGTCGAGTACCCGAACGGGCTAAGGAGAAGCGGCACGTGATAGTGCGGGACCTTGGCGTCAACTTGAAACTGAATGGGAATCTGGCGGTAGAAACTCGCCACCTTTTGAGCCTTGAAATAGCTTTCGGCGTCGAACGTCAAGCGGTGAAGGCCAGACTCCAAGGCCGACGCGGCGAGCAGGGTCTTGATCCGCCCGTCGGCGTCCGTTTTGCCGGAACCCAGCGGCAGCCAGGCGCCTGCGGCATTTTGCCTTTCCAACTGCACATCAATGCCGGCGGCAGGCCGCCCCGTGGCCGTATCCAAGACATGGGTAGTGATGGGACTCATGCGCCAACCTTCTCCAAACGGATGCGGGTGATCTTCTTCTGTTCGCCTGCGGCGATCTTTAGTTCAACGTCGGGTTCATTGCCGAGACGGGCTTGGAGGAGCGCTAGCATCTCGGCCGCTGACTTGCCGGTGGCGCAGACAATGAAAATGAAACCGAAACGTTTTTCGTAGGCAGCGTTGCCTTCGGCTAGCGCCTTTAACGTCGCTTCCTCCGCACCGCCGACGCCCGCTTGCTCGCCCGTCGCGAGATGAGCGGTGTCCTTGAACTTTTGCCTCAGGCCCTCCAAGTCGCCGATTTTTGGGTGATTGGCAAAGGCTTCGAGCCAGTCCTCTCTTCGGCATTGGTGCCAAAGCGCTTCCGCCTTTTGCAGCAGCTCGCCCTCTGATTTGAAGGGGCGCGCCGCGGTCATCGCCCTGGCCCACGTCGCGATGCTGCAACAGTGGTGGAATTGGCGGGCCGCCTCTTCGGCACTCAGCTCATTGATCCGGGCGACCGAGATCATCGACGGGCCAGGGTCCCGAAGACCCTGAAGCGGCTGACGCCGCCATCTGGAAAAATCTTCAAACGCACATGCGTAAAGGGACCTTTGGCCCTAAGCTCGGCGGCAAACGAATGGATGTGGTGCCCTTGGAGGTTGGTCTCCGCCAGGACCTCTTGCCACCCCGCGTCGCTTTCGAGGTCCTTGGCCGCAGCGCCGGGCGCGAGCTTGCCTTCGACGCTGCAGCGGTCCGGAAAGTTGCCCTTGAAGTGGCAGGTGTCGACCACCAAGCGTTGGAGTTCGCCCGGGGCGCCGAGCTGAACCACGACCCAGTCATGGCCAGGGAGGCTGCGCTTTCTCTTCGTCTCCCAGCCGTCCCCCATGTTGACGCCGCGGCCCGGCATCACCAGGTTGTCTTTCGGGCCGAAGAACATGTCGTTGCAACTCAGAACGGAACCGCCGTTCTCGACGGCCGCCAAGTCGACGACGTCGGTCGCGGCGAGCTTGGAGAAATCGGTCCGAACCTCGCCGTAGGCGCGGAAGCGGGCGACGCCGCCGTCAGGATAAATGTTCAATCTGAGATGCGTGAAGGACTGCGTCGAAGAGATTTGGAAGAAGTTTTGGGACCCGGGCTTCAGCGCGGTCTTTGGCAAGAGCTCGGTCCAAGGGAGCTTGTCGAAAGCATCGTTCGAGACCAACCTCCGGTCGGAGTTCAAGCCGTCGACGGACGCGAACGGCGGGTGATTGCCCAGAAAATGGTTGGTGTCGATGTCGACGCCGCGCACGGCGCCGGGAAGCCCCAAACGAATGACGCACCAATCGTGGCCCGGACCGCGCTTTCTCCTCGACTCCCAACCGTCCATCCACTTGCCGCGGTCGGTGTACTTGTCGGCAATGAAGACGCCGCGGCCAGGCAGGACGAGATTCTCCTTCTCGGCGAAGAATTCGTCGTTGGCGTAAATGGGCAGCCCCCCGAGCCGCGACGACGCCAGGTCGATCAGCTTGGTGAAGTCGGGTTGCGGTTCGGCGGCCTTAGGTGGCGATGAGTCAACCATGACGGATTTCAAACTCCCCTCAGCAAAGGTCGCCCGTGCGGCGTCGAGGCGAACTTGCCTCGCTCGTAGACGAGGCTGCCGCGCACGAACGTCGCTTCGACGCATCCTTTCATAACACGACCCTCATAGGGGGTCACCTTGTGACGGTGATGGATGTGCGCCGCCGCGACGGTTTGTGATTTGTCCGGATCGAAGACGACCAGGTCGGCATCGGCGCCGACGACGATCGCGCCCTTCTTCCCCTGCAACCCGACCATCGCCGCTGGCCGCTCGGCGAGCCATTTAACCAGGAGGTCCAGGCCCAAGCCGCGCTCGGAGGCGCCCTGCCAGACAGCGGAGAGGCCGAATTGCAGGCCGGCGATGCCGCCCCACGCGGCTTCGAAATCGCCGCGCTCCAATAGTTTCAAATGCGGCGCGCAAGGCGAATGATCCGAAACGACGAATTGGATGTCGTCGGCTGTCAAACTAGCCCAGAGGCTCTCGCGATTGGTCGCTTCGCGAATCGGCGGCGCGCATTTGAAGCGGGTGTCGCCGTCTTTGATTTCTTCCGACGTGAAGGTCAGGTAGTGCGGGCAGGTTTCGGCGGTGATCGGCACGCCGCTCTGCCGGGCGGCGCGAAGCAGCGGCACGGCTTCGGACGACGAGAGATGAACGACGTGGACGCGGCACCGGGTGGCGCGGCTCTTCTCGATCATCATGGCGACGGCGTTGTTCTCCCAAGACCGGGGCCTCGAATGCAAGAAGCTCGCATAGGACTCCGGTTTTGGGCCCGGCGCGGCACCTAGGACCGGCGCTTCCAGCTCCGCATGTACCAAGAGCGGGACGCCCGCCCGCGCCACTTCCGGCATCGCGACGTCCAAATCCTTGCTCTTCACCTCGGGAAAGTCGTCGATCCCGGAGTGCACCATGAAGGCCTTGAAGCCCAACACGCCCCGCTTTACCATTGCGGCCAGTTCTCCGGTGTTGCCGGGCACCACGCCGCCGTAGAAGCCGCAGTCGACGAGTAGCTTCCCGCCGAGGGCCTCGAGTTTGGTTTCGAAAGCCTTGAGGCTCGTTGTAACCGGGATGCAATTGAGCGGCATGTCGACGAGACTGGTGATACCTCCGGCCGCCGCGGCATGGGTCGCCGTTTGATAGCCTTCCCAATCGGTCCGGCCAGGCTCGTTGACGTGAACGTGGGTGTCGACCGCACCGGGCAAAAGTACTAGCTGGCCCGCGTCGTAGACCTTCATTCCTTGTAGATCGTGATGCGAGGCCAGAGCTTTCAGCACGGCCTCGATCCGGCCCCCGGCCACGACTACGAAACCATCGACCACGCCCGCCGGGGTTTGGATACGCCGGCTCTTGACCGCGAAGCGCCCGCCACCGTCCCACAGCATGAATCGACCCTTTTCTTTGGAATTTCAGCCAATTTTAAGAAACGCTAGCAGCCGGCGATGAGGCCTGTCAAGCAGCCGAAAGGTCTGCTAGATTAGGCAACTTCAGTCATTAAAATTTCCCAGCAAGCAAAGGTCCACCCATGAGATTTAATTCCCTCTTGAAGCCCGCGCTCCTTGCCGCCGCCAGCCTCATGGTGAGCGTGCAAGCCGACGCCTCGACGACCCTGAAATCCGACCAAGACAAGATCAGTTACATGGTCGGGTACCAAATTGGCTCGAACTTCAAACGCGACGGCTTGGACGTCGACGTCACCATGCTGCTGAACGGCATGAAAGAAGCGATGGCTGGCACAAAGTCGGTTCTTTCTCCGGAAGAATCGCAGAAGATCATGATGGACTTGCAGAAGAACCTGCAAGCCAAAGCCGAGTCGAAGCACAAAGCCGAAGGCGAGAAGAACGCCGCCGCGGGCAAGGCATTCTTGGCCGACAACGGCAAGAAAGCGGGCGTCAAGACGCTGCCGAGCGGCCTTCAGTACAAAGTGATCACGGAAGGCAAAGGCGATTCGCCGAAAGCCACCGACACCGTCAGCACGAACTACAAAGGCACGCTGCTCGACGGCACCGAGTTCGACAGTTCGTACAAACGCGGCCAACCGGCGAAGTTCCCGGTCAACGGCGTCATCAAAGGTTGGACGGAAGCGCTCCAATTGATGAAACCCGGCGCCAAGTGGCAACTCTTCGTCCCCGCAGACCTCGCCTACGGCGAACGCGGCGCGGGCGAGCAAATCGGCGCCAACTCAACCTTGATCTTCGAAGTCGAACTCCTCGGCATCGAACCGGCGAAGACGGCCTCCGCGACGCCTGCTCCGGCCGCTCCGGCCGAACCGGCGAAGAAGTAAGTTTGTAGCGATTTTGTAGAGTTATCCATGGGGTCAGGCACTTGCAAGAGGTGCCTGACCCCATTGCTTATCCACAGGCGCTGTGCTAGTTAAGCCCCCCTATGCGCCTTATCGCCACATGCCCCGAAGAAACCAAGAACGTCGTCATTGCTGAGCTGGAAAGCCTCGGAGCTACCGCCATCAGCCCGGCTTATCGCGCCGTCAACTTCGAAGCGGAAGAATCCGTCTTCTACGACGCCCACTTGCGCGTTCGTACGGCGAGCCGAATCCTTTTGGTCTTGAAGGAGTTCGCGGCGAAGACGCCGGAGATGCTTTTCTCCCAGGCCCGTCGCGTGCCGTGGCACGAGATCTTCTCGGTGAACCACACCTTCATCGTCGAAGGCGTGCCGGCCGACCGCGGCCCCGAGTTCATGAAGTCGAACGACATCAGCAAAAAGGTCCGCGAGGCCATTCAGGACGTCTTCCAGAAGAACCTCGGCAAGATGCCCAAGGTCGATCTCGAAGAGCCCAAAGTCATCATCGTCGCCTACATCCACAAGGGTCGCTGCGTCGTCAGCCTCGACACCTCCGGCAAGGCCTTGCACAAGCGCGGCTACCGGATGGCCGGTCACCCTGCCCCTGTGAAAGAGACCCTCGCCGCCTCGATGCTGATGCTGGCTGGCTACGACGGCTCCCAGCCGTTCTACGACCCGATGTGCGGCAGCGGCACGATCGCCATCGAAGCCGCGATGATCGCGCTCGGCAAGGCGCCGCAGATTCACCGGAAGAAGGGCCAATTCCAATTCGAGTGGATGACGGAATTCAACCGTGATCTTTGGCGGGACATTCAGGAGCAGGCTCGCCTCGGCAAGCGGGAAACGCCGGAGCATCAAATCTACGCTTCGGACATCAGCCGAGTCTACGTCGACCAAGCCAAAGAGAACGCGCTCCGCGCTCGAGTAGAGAAGTTCATCACGTTCAAGAACTGCAAATTCCAAGACGCCGAACCACCGGCTCCTCGCGGCATCTTGATGGCGAACCTTCCCTACGGCGCGCGTTTGGGCAAAGGCGAAGACGAGGAAATGAAACTTCTCTACAAGGAGATCGGCGACACCCTGAAGAAGAAATTCTCCGGCTGGCGCGCCGCCTTGCTCGTCGCGGAAGATTCCCCCCACAAGTTCATCGGCCTTAAGACGTCGCGGCGAATCCCGCTGATGAACGGCAACATCCCGTGCAAGCTCTTGATCTTCGATCTTTACGAAGGTTCGAGGAAGACCAAGCATGACGACGCTCAAGCTCAGTCAAACTGACGCCCTGAGGCTTAGATAAGCACCTTGATGTCCATCGAAGTTACTTCGACCGCTGGCGCACGGCTTCGTAAAGAAGCACCGCGCCGGCAGTCGACACGTTCAGCGAGTCGGCAATGCCGAGCATCGGAATCTGCACAATGAATTCGGCCGCATCCAGCCAGTCGGCCGACAATCCGTGCGACTCGCTGCCAAGAAGCAGCGCGGTGGCCCCGCGGTAGT
>JAYWBY010000304.1:0-5197 GCA_043781115.1 Pseudomonadota bacterium | reverse complement strand
GCTCGGCGCGCTCTCGGTCGACGAGATCCTGAGCAACAGCGCGCTCATCGAGAGCGTCAAGACAGTCGAACGCCTGCTGAAGATGGCCAAGGTGGGAGCGTCATTAGCTGAGATGCCTGGCATCCGTCGCGCGAAGCCAGGCGTGAAAGAGCATCACGGCGCCTGAAGCCGTAGCGAGTAGATCTTCGCTGCCAGCGCGACGAGCGTCGCGACCACGCCGAGGACCCGTAATGCAAGTCCCCGAACGTTGCGACCTTCGACTCTGACGCTGATCGCGAGCAGAAAATCGTTGGACGCTGGAACGATGTTAGATGATTGAGCCCGGGGACCCTCGAATCAAGGTCAGAATCTGATTGACTAGTACGTGAAAAATACGTACTATTTGGCAGAGAGAGGCCGCTCATGCAAATACTGATTTCGTCGACCGCTAAGAAGCAGCTTAATCGGTGCCCAGAGCACGTCTCGCGCAAGTTCGAGTATTGGATGGATTTGCTTCGAAGCATCGGTCTACGCGAAGCACGCAGGTACAAAGGGTTCCACGACGAACCTTTGCATGGCGATCGGAAGGGACAGCGATCGGTCCGGCTTTCCAAGGCATATCGAATCATTTACCGGGAAGTCGAGCCTAGTCTGTATGAGATCATCGAAGTGCTGGAGGTGAACAAGCATGACTATTAAACATAATGCAAACTCCTTGGGCGAGTTCCTTCGTGTCCACCGCTTAGGTGAAGAGCTTTCCCAAGTTGATTTTGCCAAGCAGCTGGGAATTTCGAAACAACGTCTTTGTGACATTGAACACAATCGATTCGCTGTAAGTATTAAGCTAGCGAAGGAAATTGCTAAGAAGCTCGACTTACCTGCGGAGTGGTTGGTGAAGCTTGCTTTGCAAGATCAATTGAAGAAAGAGAAGCTTAGCTTGAAGGTTAGTTGATCAACCCGCGACCAATACCTTATTTCCAGCCGTCAACCGTCGCAGGCAGGCTGAGAAGACATCGGGTTCACTCGCTGAAATAATAGTCGACTTCATCGACCCCACGTACTGGCATAGCTCCGGTCATGGGATTTGAGTCGGTGTCCACTCGGAGATCGTTGACATCTCTCGACGACAAGTAGGCCTCAATGGCCTCGGATCGGGCTTTGTCGAGGTCCGTTTTCAGGTATTCGTAATGCTCGTTGTGATTACGCACATGAAACACGAACGTGACGTTTTCACCGTCGTGGCTCTTGAGTCGGCTTGCAATTTTTCCCAAAATCGCCTTTGCGTCAGCGGTCAGGCTCTTTGATGCGGACGCGAATCGCACGGGGTCGGCTCCCTTGCCGAAGGACCCGAGCGTCGCGGCCAGGGTCTGGCTTTTGGCGCAGAAGTCAGGTGAGAGCTTGGCGTCGCACATGCGTTGATAAGCCTGAAATTTCGCCGCCGTCCTGCCACGTTCCTGCTCGAGGAAACGGAGACAGGTCTGAGAGTCCTTGCGGCAGACGCCCTCCGCGAATTTGAGCCACCGCGGAAAGAAGCCGCGATCGAGCGCATTGCGAAAGTAGTAGGTACAGATGCCTTCTGTATCGTCCTTGCCGAACTCGACACAGCTCTTTTCAATGACGTCGAAGCCGGACTCTGGGTTACCCAGGTAGATCTGCGCGTGTCCCTTGAAGAAGCAACTCAACGGATCGTGTAGCGCACAGCCTTTGTCGACGACGCGGAGATGGGCGGCTTCCCCCAACGACCCATTCTTAGCTCCAGCTCGGCAGGCTGTCACGCAGGGCCGCTCGCAGAGCGCCCAGATCCGGGCCCGCCAGGAAGGCCGAAACGAGAATCTCCATTCATCCAACAACGCCACCTCGGTCTGGCAAGCGGCAGGACAACTGCCCTCCTTGGCCGTTTCACACTCTGCTCGCAGCTTTCTGGCGAGCGCCGCGAGTTTAGTAATGGGCTCTTTCGTCCAGATCAATCGATGGTCGTCGACTTTCTTGCGCAGATCTTCCAAATCTTGAGCAGAATAATTCGGACGCCGGCGCATGTCCTCGAGCCACGCACATCTCAGTTCGGCCGCCTGTTTACCGCTCTTACAGTAGCGCCCAAGTCCGGCCATCGCTTCCTGGGCCTCGGCCGCGTCGTCGACGTAGAGGGACTCCGCCGCCCATTGCTCTGCAACAACGTCTTTGAATGCAACAACGTCTTCGAACACCTCGGTCTCGACGCATGCCGTTGAAACAAAACAGCATAAGAGTAGCGCTGTAAGAGTCGAGACAAGAGATTTTGGCGTCGCTTCGATTGTGCAGATCCTCATAGTCCAAATTTGATCATATAAGAAAACTTCTTAGAACTGAACCTCAGCATCGAAAGTGGCACATGCGAAAGACCCCGAATCAGATTGCTCCGATTCGGGGTCTTGTAGATAACTCGGATCCGCCTTCGCCAATGACGCCTCGGGCAGATACTTCCAGGGCTTGGATCGGCGCCTGTCCTTGCCATGACCGCGAGCGCCAAACCGGAGGTGCAGCGCGACATCATCCGGACGCTATGCCTTCGAGACCCTGTGCCAGTGATCGTCCCCTTCTCCTTCAATAACCTCACCGTAAGCTGCATTTCCGCGCCGCCGGGGGAGGAGCGCCTTGAGATCATACTAGACCTTGCCCGGGAGCCAGAGGCTTTACCCATGGTGGTTTTCTGCGCCACCAAGAAGCAATGCCAACTGGTGAGTGCGCTCCTCGCGCAACATGGCCACAACGTTCTTTCCTATCACGCCGGGATGCCCGTAAATTATCGGGCGGACATTTGCGCTAAATTTCAACAGGCCACCCGCTGTATCCTCGTGGCTACCTCGGCCTACGAGATGGGAGTCGACAAAGCTAACATCAGAACCGTTGTCCACTTCGGGATGTCTGGCTCTCTAGAATCCTATGTCCAAGGTATGGGCCGCGCCGGCCGCGACGGCAAACCGGCTAAAGCGCTGCTTCTTTACTCCGAAAGTGATTTTGACCTGCTTGATGCAATCGCCGGCGTTGCCGCCGATGCAGACAATGCGCTGCAGGACACTGCCGCGGCAGCTCAATTCGTCTATGATTTCGCGACAGCGAAAAGGTGCCGTCTGGAATTTCTCAATTCCTACTTCTTTCCGGCCCTGGGTGCATCACTGAGTTCTTGCGGTCTATGCGACAACTGCCAGGCACGTCGAGAGACGTTGCAACTTCAGCCATATCCGGACCCTTTCCTAACTACAGTTGCCCGGGCGCTCAGGCACTGGCGAACGGATATTTCTAGAGAAAGACAAGTCGCGGCGTTCACGTTATTGACGGACAGGGAAATCCGACGCCTCTGCACAGCGAACCCCCAATCCGAAGAGGATCTGCAACGAGTCGCTGGAGTTCGTCGCCCGGTCGTAGACGCCTTCGGTGGAAACATCATCCAAGTTATTCGGAATGCCGGCATGGATACGGTCACGGTGACGCGCTCGTCCGAGCGCTTGGGCAAATGAAGACCGCGTTGCCTCCTAAATGGGGATAGCGGAAGCAAATGGATGCAAAACGGTCGGGTAGGTTAGGCCCACCATGGAAAGTGAAGAACCATTTCTTGTCCTTAGTTTTGGCGCTCAAAACCCGGCTTGTTGATTTCGACTGGCAGGATTTCTGGAAGGGTTTGGCAGGGAACTTCTGAAATCTCAGGAAATCTTGCGAAATGGCGGAGAGGGGACCTTAGACCAGCTTCTGTGTTTTCAACCTGTTAACTCTCTTCTCTTTTCCGTATCTCAAGCTAACAGGACATCAGAAGAATGGTCGACCGTTCCGGATGCTGGGCGAACTGCAATCAGGTAGCCGATTTTCTTGCTCTTATCGCCAATCCGTCGCGTACTGATTTCACCACTCTCAACGAGTTGTATCTGAAACGCGGGCTCTCTGCTTCAGAAATTTCGGCCGAAATCGGGCTATCAAAGACGGCGGTCATCGAGCGCCTTCAGGCGGGCGGGATTCGCCGGGCCAGAACCGGCCGCGATCCCGACAACTACAAGTTTCCCAAGAACCCACCCTACGGCAGCCGGGTCGTGAAGGGTCAACTCGTCCCCGACCGCTTGGAAATGAAGGTTGCGCGCCAAATCGTAGAGCTGCGCGACCGGCAACAAGCAGGGTGGCGCATCATCGCCGAAAAGCTCAATAATAAAGGACTAAAAACCCGGAGAGGCCGACCATGGACGATCGATACAGTCGAGAATGTCCACGCCAGGTGGCACAAAGCCCTTTAGCGGCAGAATGGCCAAGCTCAGGCGCCTCCGCAGCGGCACCGGCAAAGGCAAGGTGCCATCGAAAGGTTGGTGATCTCACAGGTCGCGCCGCCTTCGTGCCCCGCGACTAGACTAGCTTACTCTTCCGAACCAAAACAAAGTGCGTGCTGTAAGCGATCTCAATCCCCGGCGCGCCAGACTTACTGAACGAAGCTCCCGCTTCGGCCTGCGGCCAAACGAGTGGTAGTGAGTGATGCGGCCTTTGAGCTTGGCGGCAGTGGCCCAAGCGCGAAATTCCTTCATCGCCCGGCTGACCTTGCTCAGGTTTGCGCTTACCGCGTGCTCGAGATAAGGCGCCTTGCCCCGCCGCCACGCCTCGAGATCTGCCCTCTTCAGCCAACCAATGCCGAGCAGCACATCGATTGCATTGGCATTGCCTTGGCGATTTACTGCCTCGCCAGCTGCTTGGGCGACGGCCTTGGCCAATCTCTTTTGTGCGTCAGTCGTCACGTTGCGCCCTATTTGACGCCATCAGCCAGTTCGTCCGTCGGAGTCGGAGTCGTGAGCCACGGTCTCGACGTCGAGTTCGGCGAAGTGACTCTTGATCTCATCGACCGCCAACGCCTCCTTCAATGCATTGGGCAAGTTGATAGGGTGGCGCAATAATTATGCGACGGCGAAGTCTTTGACCGAGCGGGTTGGTGTTCTCAAAATTAGAGCGCTTTTTTATGGACCAAACATCCAAGGATCGAGAATTACGGGAACTTATTGATTTCTGATCCATGTCCAAGTAACGGCTGAGGAATCTCTAAAACTTGGTCAAATCTGACTAAAGTTTTCCTTCATCCCCTCCGAACCTATCGTATCAGGACACCGCCTTTCCGTGGGGTTGCAATATGGCGTCCGCCATTCGGATTCTCTACATAGCGCTCATCGCCTATTCCGTCGCTTTTGCTGGCGGTGGGCTAGCCGCGGCCGATGGC
>JAYWBY010000303.1:0-1769 GCA_043781115.1 Pseudomonadota bacterium | reverse complement strand
GTTGGACTTCAGCGTCGACGCGGCGGTCGAGTTGCAGCTGCGCGAGGCTGTCCGAGCCTTTCGCGGTCGAGCCCGTTTCGCCTCGGCCTTCGGTCTTGATCCGGCCGGCGTCGATGCCTTGACCTTCCAGGTAGGTCGCGATCGCCTTCGCCCTCGTTTCCGAGAGGGATAGATTGTGATCGGTGTTGCCGCGGGGATCGGCGTAACCGATCAGGGTGACTTCCAAGTCATTGTTGTCTTTTAGATTTTTCACTAGTTGATCGAGGGCGATGGTCATCTGGTCGTCAACAGCTGCAGTGTCCGTGTTGAAAAAGGCGACTGCCTGCCTTTGGTTGAAATTCGGATTCACGATGGCGCCCGGTTGTTGCTGAGCCTTCATCTTTGCCAGATCGGCTTGGGCCGTCTCAAGCGCCGTGCCTTGCTCTTTCATCGCTTGGTAAGCTTGGAGGTTGCCGTCGTCCCACGCCAAAACATCGGTGTGGAGGTTGATGGCGGTGTCGGCCAGTTTCTTGGCTTGGACGGCTTCGGTCTTCGCTTGCGCGAGCTTGTCGCCGCCGTCGGCTTTGTCGTCTTTCGACTGGTCGTAGAGTTTGACGGCGTTGCTGAGGTTGTGCTCGGCCTTTTTCATCGTCTTCGGGGCCGTGTCGTCCGCATCGATGTCGTTTGCGTGTTTGATCGCGTCGTCCGCGGAATGCAGTTCTTCCGGCGCGTCTTTCGGTACGCTGGCACAAGCGGTCGCCAAAACGAACGAACCGGCGGTCAACAAGAATAACGCTTTCATCCTCGACTCCTTCAGGAAAGTTCCAGCCAATGATCAAACCTATGTCATGGCGAGCCGGGCAGTTGCAGCAACCGTACCAGTCGCGTCGTGACGCCACGGTTTGCAAAAAAGTCGAAAAAATGCGCGGAGATACGGGCCCGCGGGCGAACGGCGTCCGGGCGCCGGCGTTGTAGCGAAAAACCTTCAACAGCAGGAGGACTCTCACAGATTTGCGACGAGGCGCGTCAGCAAAGTCCGCGCCACCAGGCCGGCGAACGTCGAGTAGCCGACGCTGGTGAAGCGAACGCGGCCGGTCGAGTCCAAAACGTAGTAGGTCGGAAACGCTTCGATGCCGTACTGCCGCTGAATCTCGTCCGATCCCTTGACGACATCGTCCGGCGGCAGGTCGGAACTTGCCACGAATTCGCCGATGCTGGCGTCGGACTCGTAGCTGAGCGCGACGTCCTTGACGACGACGTTCTCGGGATCAAAAATTTTCCGAAGCCAGTTGCCGTTGCTCGCGCTCATTTTGCAGACGCCGCACCAGGGAGCGAAGAAATAGAGGACGACCGTTTTGCCTTTCAGCTCGCCAAGCGCGAAGGGGCGACCGTCGAGCGTCGTCGCCTCGAGCGTCGGCGCCTCGCCGCTCGCCAAAAGGTGCTTCGTCTGCCAGAGAGAAATGGCGAAGAAGACGGCGATAAAGATGGCTACTTGGGCCCAGGTCTTTGTTTTCATCCAGGGCACGGTAGCAAGCCTCGCCGGAATCCGCCAGCAAAGCGCTGGTTTTTGGCCCTTCACCAAGCCAGGAACTCATGCCGGTCCGGCCCTTTACCGATGAATCCTCGTAAGGGCCTTTGGGCTCAGTCGAAAAGGAGCGGTCTTCATGCAACGCCTCGTCTTGGTTTCGTTCGTCTCCCTAGGATTTTCCGCCCAAGCCCAAGCCGGGCCGAAGCGGCAGGTGGCGGAGACTTTTCTCGACGCCGCGCCCGACCAAGATACGCTGCACGAG
>JAYWBY010000302.1:0-5204 GCA_043781115.1 Pseudomonadota bacterium | reverse complement strand
CCGAAATCCTCCAGCTGCCGAGACTCCTTCACCTTGCCGGCCGACGATCCTGAGATTACAAAAACCGAGGTCGGCAAATACGAAGGGGCCGGCGTCGGAAACACGGCCTTCGAGGAAATCGCCACGGCGACGGGCGGATCAACCATCGACCTGTGCGCCTCCGACTGGCAAGCCTTTTGGAAAGCGGTTGGTAAGTGACATCTAGTCTTTGTAGCGCCGCCGCACTTCCTTGGTGATCTTCTTCCACTTCTTTCTCTCCTCCGAAGCAGCGCGCACGTCCTGTTTCCGCGCTAAGTAGGCTTGCTCGCGCTGCTGCTTTTGATAACCCTCCCACCTTCCCGCGTCGAGACTCCCGTCGGCGAGGGCAGCGGCGACGGCGCAGCCCGGTTCACCGCCGTGCCGGCAATCGCCGAACTTGCACGCCGCCGCGAAATCCTCGACGTCTCCATACGTTCGCGCCAAGCTGTCGCCGTCGGTCGCTACGGGCATGAACTCGCGCATGCCGGGCGTGTCGATTAGGATGCCCCCGTCCTCCGGAAGCAAGAACATCGTCCGTCCCGTCGTCGTGTGCCGTCCCTTGTCTCCGTCCTCGCTGATCGCTTGGACGCTCTGCGACGAGTCGTTGAGCAGGGCGTTGATCAGGGTCGACTTGCCGACGCCGGAGGAGCCGACGAGGGCGCCGGTGCGGCCCTTGCCGAGGTGGCGCCGAACGTCGTCCAGGCCCACGCCCGAGAACGACGAGACGACGTGCAGCGCGACGCCGTGCGCCACCGCCTCGACCCGCCGCCGGGCGTCGTCGGCGAGGCCGGGATCAAGGTCGACCTTCGTCAACAGAATCACCGGCACCGCGCCGCTCTCCCAAATCGCCGCCAAATAGCGCTCGATACGCCGTTCGTTCAACTCGAGGTTAAGCGAGGTGACCAAGAAGACGACGTCGACGTTGGCCGCGATCACTTGCTCCATGGCGTCGCCGCCGACGGCCTTTCGCACCATGACCGAGCGCCGCGGCAAAAGGCGCTCGATGAGGCGCACGCCGTCGCCGCCGCCCGGCACCGAGCGCACGAGGACGAAGTCGCCGACCGTCGGCAACTCCGCGCGGCTCCTTGCTTCTTCCAGCAGGCGACCGCGCGGCTTAGCCAGGATCAGGCCGTCGCCGCACATGACGCGCAAAAATTGTTTGTGCTCTTCCACGACCCGCCCGGGGGCGAGGCCAGAAAGTATGACTTCTTCTTCGGACACGAGAAACTCTGGGGCTAAACCCCATTGAGATAATGATTGCAAGGTGATGCCCTTTGGTAAATGGAGGCGAACAAGTGGAGGCGGACACGGCGGCCACGAAATGCGGCGCGGCCATGCACACGCCGGAGGCGGCGCGTCGGTCTCTACACTTGCTTGCCGGGCTCTAGAGCCGGTTTAGCGGGTGGGGCCCAGCAAGCAAGCCTGCGTTTCTTGCGACTTATTCATGGGGCCTCCTTTGCGTTCCTGATGCCTTAGGCATTACATTTATAGGAGAGCGATCTGACGCTCACCGCCAATTATAGGGAAAACCACGATGAAAGTCGATTCGATTCTGTTGATCCTGCGCGTGGCGTTCGGCGGCATGTTGCTCGCGGGCCACGGCATCCCGAAGGCGATGAATTTCGCGGAACTCAGCGCGACCTTTCCCGATCCGCTCGGCATCGGCTCGCAAATCAGCCTTGGTATGGCGCTTTTCGCCGAAGTGCTGTGCTCGACCGGCGTCATCCTCGGCATCATGACGCGGCTCGCCGCGATCCCGCCGCTAGTGATGATGGTCGTCGCGCTAACGATGGTGCACGGGGAAGACCTGTGGCAGAAGAAGGAGCTGGCTGTCGTCTACGCCGTGCCGTTTGCTTGCCTGATCATCGCCGGCGGCGGCCGCTTCGCCATCGATCAGCTGCGTGGCCGCACGATCACGAGCTGACGCCATGAAACGAATCCTCGTCCTCATCGCCGCGGCACTGCTCGTGGCGCTCGGCCCCGGTCAAAGTCCTACTCCGCCTCCGGCGGCGACCCTGAACTGCGCCGTGATGCGCGAGCGCACGCATTTATTTCTGCAAAATCATTTCGCCTTCCGCGAGTTCACCGACGAGCTGTCGACGCGGACCTATCGCAAGTACTTCGACATGCTCGACTCCGGCAAGAACGTCTTCCTCGCGGCGGACCTCGCCGAGTTCAAGACCTACGAGCACGACCTCAATGCCCGCTTGGAGCGCCTCGACTGCACGTTCGTGGAAGTGACCGAGGAACGGTTCTTGAAACGCTACCGCGAGGCGTTGGCGACGATCGTCGATTTACTCAAAACGCCGTTCGACTACTCCAAAGAGGAGTTTCTGGAGACGGACCGGAAAAAGCTTGCTTGGGCGGCCTCCTCCACCGAGCTCCGGGAGCGCTGGCGGAAGATCCTGAAGTCGTCGGCCATCGCCCTGCTCGACACCGATCCCGATTTGAAACCGCAAGAGATCGCCGACCGCTTGACCAAACGCTTCAAGCTCGCCGAAAAGGGCGCCGAGGACTCGACCTCGGACGACGTCAATGCCACTTACTTGAACGCCTTCGCTTTGTCGCTCGATCCTCATTCTGCCTATATGTTGCCGGCGGCAAAGGACAGCTACAACGCGACCGTGGGACTTCACCTCGAGGGGATCGGCGCCAACCTTTCGCAAAACGATGGTTACATCATCGTCGAGGCTCTGATCCCGGGCGGGGCGGCGGCGCGCGACGGCCGCCTGAAGAAAGGCGACAAGATCGTCGTCGTCGATCCAGGGACCGGCGTCGGCCCGCAGGACGTCGTCGACCTGCGCTTCGACAAAGTCCTCCAGCTCATCCGCGGGAAAAAGGGCACCAAGGTCAAACTCACCCTGCTGCGCAAGGACGAGGCGGGCGCCGTGGGGCGGCTGACGCTCGAACTCGTGCGCGACACGGTGCGGATGGCCGACAGCGAGGCGCATGGCGACGTCCTGACGCTCGGCGGCAAGAGGGTGGGCGTCTTGAACCTCCCCGGCTTCTACGTCGACCACGTGGCGAGCCAGGCAGGCGACAGCGACTACCGGAGCTCGGCAGTGGACACGGCGCGGGAGCTCGCCCGCTTGCTCTCCCAAAACGTCGAGGGCTTGGTTCTCGACCTCCGGCAGAACGGGGGCGGCGACATCGTCGAGTGCGCCCGGATCATCAGCCTCTTCCTCGATCAAAGACCGGTGGCCCAAACGGCCGACCGCGACGGCAGACTGCTCTTCCTCGAGCAGGTCGTGCCGTCGGTTCTCTACCGAGGCCCCGTGGTCGTCTTGACTAGCAAGCAGTCGGCGTCGGCCTCGGAGATTTTCGCCGGCGCGCTTCAGGACTTCGGTCGGGCGGTGGTCGTGGGCAATAGCCGCACCTATGGCAAGGGCACGGTCCAGCACTTCATCGATCTTCCGGGGACGGCTGGACGGGAGTCGGACGGCTCGATCCTGGTGACCGTCTACAAATTCTTTCTGCCGAGTGGCCGGAGCACCCAGGAGCGCGGCGTGCCGGCCGACGTCGTCGTCCCGAATCTCCTCGAGCCGTCGCCGTGGGGCGAGGCGACCAATGACAGCGTCCTGCCATACAGCGCCATGGCGCCGGGACGGCCGTTCACGCCGCTCAGGTCGCTGGCTCCCCAACTCGATGAGCTCCGCCGCCGGAGCGCCGCGCGCATCAAGGCGTCGACGGCGTATGGCGAGCTCCAGAAACGAATCGACGAGGCCGTCAAACGCATGAACGACACGCTTTTGCCGCTGAAGTGGACCAAGAAACCGGCGAGCAGCCTGGCCCCAGCGCCCGTCGCCGTGCCGGCGGTGCCGGCCGCCAACCTGGTCGTCCGTCCCGACGACATCGAACTCTTCGAGGCCGCCGCCATCCTCCTAGACCACGCGGAACTCTCGGCGGCCGCCCGTTAATTAAACTCAGGCCGGCCGATCCGCGTTTCCGCGGCTAATTCGGGACACCCGACGTAATCGAATTAGCGAGAATCGGCGAAATTCGATTACGTCGGGTGTCCCGAATTAGGCCGAATTAGTTAAAGATCAGTCGCTTCGTCTGGAACCGGCTCCGGCTCGAACGTCGGGTCGTCCAGCATCGCGCCGTCGTCGCCGGCCGGAGGCAGCAGATCGTCACCAGGAGCCGCCGGGTCGCCGGGGCCGCCGATCGTTTCGCCGAGCGGATCCTTCTCGACGCCGCCCTCCGGATTTTTCAGCGTGTCGTCATCCGGGGCCAACGCGCCCGGCATGTTCTCGGTCGAAGGGACTGCGCTTTTGGCTTCTTCTTTTTTCTCGTCGTCCGAACAGCGGCCGGCCATCAACACCATGGCCATCGCGCAAACCGTCACCAAGAGAAATGAGTTCTTCCGCATCAGGTACGTCCTCCACTGCAGCGGTAGAAATTTAGTCGCATAACCGCGTAGTCTAATCCAAGCACAATCCCCTTGACTATGGGGATGATTGAGCTTTTACTGGAAGAGAGATTATAAATCAGGCACCGCTGAGATATCCCGCACTGGAGCAACGACTGCTGCGACTGCGCCTCAAATTTGCGCGTGACCTCCCGGAGGATGGCTAACTCTTGCATCGAGAGACGCGCCAGCTTCGCCGAAGATCGTGGGCCCCAAAAGGCCTCCTCGCCCCGATCACTCTGGTCGCCCTGACCTCCGCCTCCCCAGCCCCCGCTCAAGTCACCATCCAAGCCATTCCGGAATACCACCAAGTCAAAGCCGTCCTGCTTTCCGAGGACCTCTTCAACTACGAGTACGAAGCCCCGGCCCTGGTTAAGGCGATCGTCGACGCCGGCGCCGAGGCCTGGATCGCGACGGAAAATAAAGCCGGCCACGAACACTTGAACGCCGCGCTGCCAAAGCTCGGCGTCTCGGCCGCGACGCTCCGAGGCATGGCCAGCCTCGAGCTCCCCCACGGCAACATCTGGCTCCGGGACTACGGCCCGCTGCCAGTGCTCGTCACCAATGCCGACAAAACGAGCCATTTGGGCTTCGTCGACGTGCGTTACGACGGCGCGGCAAAGACGATGGACGAGTTCCCGAAAGTCGCCGGCAACCGCCTCGGGGTTCCGGTCGACTCGGTGGCGCTCGATCTCGATGGTGGTAACTTTTTGACCACCGGCGATTTTTGTTTCACATCGGTCATGGATCTGAGAATAACGAAAGACGTCCAAGCGGC
>JAYWBY010000301.1:0-1772 GCA_043781115.1 Pseudomonadota bacterium | reverse complement strand
GCCGCCGGTGAAACGCTCCGGTGGGCGACGGACGGCGGGCGAGCTTAGCGGGAATCTTTTAGTCCCAGTGAGCGCACTCGAAGCTGGCGCGAACGCTGAGGGCCCCAGGAGTTCCGGTCGGACCGGGGTCCGCCGAAGAGCCTGGCAGGTTCTCGATCCAGATCCAACCCGCCGTGACGTAGCGCGTGGATTTCAAGATCGTCAGCGTCGCGTAACTCGGTTTCAGGGCGTTGCCAAAGCCCGTCGACGTATAAGCGTAGTTGACGCCCGCGGGCGTCGTCAGGGCGAAGTCGAAAAACCGGTCCTTCCCGGAGTTGTCCGGGGTCAGGGCGTCGCCGGCATCAAAGTCGCCGGCGGCCCTAAGGTCGATCGCTAGCCCAGCATCAGCGCCGGTGGTTTCCCTGAACCGCATTTCGACGATTTGGTCATCGACGAGCTTCTGGCAGTCGACGCCGGAGCTGTTCAGCTCGAGGCTGTAAGCGCCATCCGTGATCATCACCAGCTCGTTCTTTCCCGCGTCGCCTTCCTTGGCTTTCGTTTCGTCGTCCCGGTCGTCGACGTTCATGCCGCAGGCAGTGGCAGTCAGCGCCAAGGCCAGCAAGAGCGTCATCTTCATCGTCAGCATGTGTAAAACTTGCGCTTCCATGACTGCTCCCCATGGTTCTTTGAAATCAGTGCGTTTGGGCGGGGTCTGCAGCCGTCAAAGCCATGCTGATGGTCTCGGTGCGGTTCTTGCGAATCGCCACGGCTGCTGGCTGGGTGTTGACCAGGTGCAGCGCCGAAAGTTCGTCCGAGTCGAACTGCGAGTTGCCGTTGGCGTCGAGGTAGACGAAGACGACGTAATCGCCTTCTTTCAGACTCGGGGAAGTGAACTCGGTTTTGCCGAGGCGGCCTTGGATGAGCAGCAGCTCGCTGGCGACGTCGAAACTAAAGGCCGGAGCGTCGGCCATGTCGGCCGTCTTACGCAGTTCGACTTTGACGAGGCGGCCGTCGGTGATGGCGGCGGTGTCGGCGACCGACAGATCGATGCGCAGGTGGGCTTTGGTGTCGGGCTCACTGCCGGGTTTTTGGAAGAGCTTGTCGAGGTAGATGTGAACGGGATCCGGATAATGGTTTTGCTCTTTCGGCGCGACGCGCACCATCTCGGCGTTGGACAAGGCACCGAAGACGCCGACGGGCTGATCGCCGACAAGCGCCATGTCGCCGAGCGTGTACGGCACGACCAGGTCGTCGTTCGTCGTCAAATAGGCGCGAACGTAGTATTCGCCGGGCTGCAAGTAGAGATCGGCGTCCTTCCATTCGCCGCGTTTGGCGTCGAAGTCGGCGAGGCGCACGGTGCTGACCGGCGCGCCTTGGAAGTGCTCGTTGTCGAAGGCCTCGACGTGGACGACGCGAGTGCCGCCGATGTCGTCGGTCAACATGTAGTGGACGAACACTTTGACCGCTTGGCAAGTGCTGCTTTTGCAGCTCGTGCGCCAAGTGTAGTCCTCCGCCTTGTAGCAAGAGAGGTTTGACTGGTTGCCCGTCTGCTCGTTGGCCTGGCAGCTGTCGGCTTTACCGTCAAGTCCGCTCGGGATCCCGTCGGGATGCGTGATGTGGGTCTTGGCTTGATCATCTTTGTTGCCGTCGCCGTGCACCTCCATGTAGCAAGCGGTCAGATTGAACAACACGGCTGGAACCAACAGCGCCAACGAACGACCCTTGAGAATTCCTCTGAACATGAGCTTCCTCCACCTTGGTTTGAAAAAAACGAATCAGCGGCACCGCTAGTC
>JAYWBY010000300.1:0-5207 GCA_043781115.1 Pseudomonadota bacterium | reverse complement strand
GCAGCATGGAAATCTTGCCCGAGTGGCCGACGATCTTGGCCATGGCTTCGAAGAGTTCGACGGCGACTCCGGCTGGAGAGTCGTTCTCGACGTAGGAGTAGGGCGGAATGCTGCCGGAATAGACGACGAGTTCCGGACCAAAGGGCGTCGGCGGGGCGGGCTTTGGCGCGACTGCCGGACTGGGCGCTTTCGCTGCCGCCGGAGCGACCGGAATCTTGGTGGTGCCTGGCGTCGTCGGCGGGACCGTGGTCGAAGTCGACGGCGCCGACGTTGCAACGGGGGCAAGCCAAAGAAGCGCAGCCAGCATCAGACCCGAAAGAGGACGTATTGAACCGTTGGTCATTGCCCTCAGGTTACTGCAAAGGCACGCCGAGGTCACCGCCATTTGCGGGCGAAAGGCAGCGCAACGCCGAAGACCAAGACGATGAGCGCGCCGACGAGCGCGCGCGCATCCGGGATTTTGGCGAAAAGCACGACGCCGAGTCCCATGTTGACCACCGGCAAGAGGTAGCTAACGGCGCTATTGAGCGCCGCCGGTGACCTTTGATAAGCCCGCGTGAGAAACTGCTGCGCCACCGAGCCGGCGATGCCGACGCCGACCAAACCGACATAAGAAAGAACGTCGACCGGCCATTGGACTCCGAGGACCGCGAACAATACGAGATGCAAGGCGAACGCCACGATGCATAAATAGAAGACCACGGTGTTAGGCGAATTGCTGCGACCAGCCCGCGCGATCATTAGATAGGCCATCGCCGAGAGCAGGCCCGACGACAGAGAAATCAGCCGACCGTATGGCGCGACGTCGCCGAGCCGCGGTTCGAAAAGCAAGAAAAGGCCGACCAGGGAGCCGCCGATCGCCAGCCAGACGCGTGGCGTGTTGCGTTGGCCGAGGACGAAGGGCGCCGCCAATGCCACGAAGACGCCGTTGCTCGCGGCGAGGAACGAACTCTCGCCGACGCCTATCGCTTTCATGCCCGCGAAGGACGTGACCACCGCGAAGGCGCCGAAGACGCCGCGCCACCAAAGCGACGCTCGCATGTCCCCGACCAAGCCGCGCACGTCCCGCGCCCAAGCGGCGCCGACGACCAAGAGGAGCAGGTTGACGACAATGCGCGCGAAGCTCGCGACCAGCGTTGAAACCCCGGGCTCGTGCAGTTCGACGGCGTAGACGAGCGATCCCATGATCGCGAAGAAAACGCACGAAAGCACCATGTCGACCAGGCCGCGCGACGCGTTGGGCGCTGGCGTGTCGGCTGCGGGAACCTCGGTCACGACTCCCTCCACCAGACGCCTAGCCACCCAAGCCACTTCAACTATAGCTCAAACACCTAATTGCGCAGCAAAAAAGCCCAGTTGTGGCCGCTGTTCAATCAGGGTATATAGGGTGCTTCGCGAGGGAGTGCCGATGAGCGTGCGTCAGCCCGAAGGAATGTTGAAGTCTCGGGCCTTGGGCGTCGAGGCCTTCGAGCATTTCATGTTCGCCGACGATCGCCCGAGCCACCCGATGACCTTTTGGTTGCGCGCGACGCTCCGCGGCGTCATCGATCAGCCGCGCTTCATCCAAGCCGTCGCCGCCGCCGGCGTGCGTCATCCGTTGCTCACGGCCGTGATCGAGGGCCGCCCCAAGGACCGTACGAAACAGCTTAGTTGGCACTTTCGACCGGGCCAATTGCCGTACCTCGACTTCGGCACCGCCGAGCAAGGACTCCGCTACCCGGAAGGCGCGGGCGCCAGCATCGACTTGGGCCGCGAGGGCGGGCTTCGCGTTTTCGTCCGCCAAGGGCCGCGCCGGGCCACCATCTTTCTCCAACTGCACCACGCCGCCACCGACGCGCTCGGAGCGACGCGGTACTTCGAGGACTTGCTCGGTTTTTATGGCGACGCCGCGCGCAGTCCGGAGACTTTGCCGACGGTGACGCCGGAACGTTTGAAAAGCCGCGGAGTCTTCGGCCTTACCGCCGTCACCCGCCGTCGCCGGGTGTTTCAAGACGCCATGCGCGCCTTGCTCTTTTTCCGGAAGTTCCCGCAGCCCATCTCGCCAGTCTCGGCCAAGCCCCGCGTTTTCCGAGCCGAACTTTATCCCTCCGCGGTGGAAGTCTGCTTGTCCAGCAGCGAGCTGGCGGCGCTACGTCATGGAGCGAACCGCGCCCGCGCCACGCTCAACGACTTGTTGCTGCGCGATTTGTTCCTAACCCTCGACGCGTGGAACCAACAGCACGGCGGCCGCAAGCCCTTGCGCCTCGCGATGCCGATGAACATGCGCCACGCCGCCGACCTCGGCATGCCGGCGGCGAACGTCGTCAGCATGTGCTTTCTCGATCGCGCCGGTGAGGAACTGGACCACGAGGCGACGCTGCTCGAGGGAATTACGCGGGAGACACGGTTCCTCAAGACTTTCTACATGGGTTACGCGCTGATCTTCGTCGCCCGCGTCCTCGGTCGGGTGCGCGGAGGCTTAACTGGCTTGATGACGCCGCGCCTTTTCTGGCGTTGCACGTCGACGGCGGTCTTGAGCAACCTCGGCGACCCGCTCGCCAAGTCGCGCCTTCCCCGCAACCTCCAAGGCGAAATCATCGCCGGCCAGCTCGGCCTCGAATCCCTCGAACTTTTGCCGCCGATCCGCCCCGGCACGGCCTTGGCGTTCGGCGTCGTGACTTACGCGAGAGCGCTGATGATCACGCTGCATTTTGACCAGACCCAGTTGACGGCAAGCCAAGCCGAGGGCCTGCTTGCCGCTTTACAAGAGCGCCTCGACGCCTCGATGGTGGCGCCAGAGAAGGATACGACGCTGCTCGAACGCTTGGTTCAGGAGCACAGTTTGCGGCGCCCCGGAGCTTCGGCGTTCTGGGGTCTGCCGATCGGCAAACGTGTCAGCCCAGAAGCGGCGATGCGCGAACTCGCGGAAGCGCCGGCGCGCACCGGCGCACATACGTCGCCGCCGAAGCCGAGCCTTAATCCGTGAGCTTCGAGGACTTCCTCAATCAAGCTTGGCAAGATCACGCCACCGACGCCGCCGGCGTTTGGGACCGCTTCCCGGACGGCATGAAGCTCGTCGCCAGCTTGGCGGACATCGGTTCAATGGCGGCACTGGTCACCCACGTCTCCGGCGAGCACCTTGGCCAGTGGCAAGGTGGCGCGGCGCTGCTCGAGCAGTTGACGCGCCACGCGACCTTCGATGGCGACGCTCCGTCAGGCAAGGCCGTCTACCGGTCGCTGGCGGTGCTTGCTATGTGCGACCGCCAGCCGGCCGCGGCCGAGGGCTTCGCGACGCTGGCCCGCACGGACGACGGCGCCTCGCCGGCTTCCGACCGCATCCGGATCCTGACCGCCGTTGCTTCGGCGTTGGCCGGGCAACAGCGCATCGACGAGGCGACGGTGACGTTTAGCGAGGCCTTGCAGCTAGCCTCCTACGGCCCCGACGCCAAGGATCCCGCCGCGCGCGCCCTTGCCGCCGCCGGCAACAACGTCGCCGCCGAACTCGAACAACGCGCCGGTCGCACGCCCGGCGAGACGGCGCTGATGAAGCGGGCGGCGGAAACCGGCCGCCGGTACTGGGAGGTCGCCGGCACGTGGCTCGATGTCGAGCGCGCCGAATACCGGCTGGCGATGACACTGCTCGCCGCCGGCGAACCCCAGGCTGCCCTCGAGCATGCTCGCGACTGCGTCGCCCTCTGCGAAGACAACCAAGCGGTTCCGTACGAACAATTTTTCGGTTGGGAAGCCGTAGCTTTGGCCTCTTTCGCCAGCGGCGACCCCCTCAACGCCCGGCTTTCGCGGGACAAGGCCGAGGCTTTGATCGCGCGGATGAAGGCGGAGGTTCAACCCGAGTGCCGCGAGGCCTTGGGCCGGCTCGACCGGCGCCTTGGAATTTGACCCCGCTTTGCTTTGACAGCGTCCGCCAAAAGCTCTAGAGTTTAAGCCAGTTAACGGTGAACTCCAGGGATCTACTGATCATGGCGAATCCTTTGCTCGAAGTCTCGCGCCTCCCTCATGGGGCCACGGCTTTCGATCAAATCCAAATTGAGCATTACCTACCGGCTTTGACGAGCGCCATTGCCGACGCCAAGGCTGCCCTCGCGCGCCTGAAACAAGACGCCGCGACACCCGACTTCGTCAATACTTTCGTCGCCCTCGAACAATGCACGAGCCGCGTTTACGACATTGCGTACGTCTACAGCAACCTGAAGGCTGCGAATGGCGACCAGGCCATGCACGCCTTGGCGAAAGACGTCATGCCGAAACTCATCGAACTCGAGAGCGACATCAACCTCGATGCAGCGCTCTTCGAGCGAGTCAAGGCGGCGCATCGCGCCTTGCCGCGCGACGCGACGCCCGAGCAACGCATGCTCGCCGAGCGCACGTTCCGCTCGTTCCGGCGCAACGGCGGCTTGCTCGACGAGCAAGGCAAGGCCAAGCTCCGCGAAATCGACGAAGAGCTGTCGACGCTCGGTCCCGAATATTCTGAGAACGTGCTGAAGGCCACCAACGCCTTCACGTTAGAGTTGACGACGCCGGCGGAACTCGCGGGCCTACCGGAGTCGGCGATCGAAGCGGCGGCGCAAGCCGCAAACGAGCGCCAAATGACGGGACGCTGGATCTTCACGCTCCAGGGCCCAAGCGCAATGGCGTTCTTGAAGTACTCGGCGCGGCGCGATTTGCGCGAACGCCTGTGGAAAGCCTTCAACTCGCGGGCCTTGGGCGGGATTCACAGCAATCAAAATCTCGTGCTGAAAATCGCGGGACTGCGCCACCAGCGGGCCGAACTTTTGGGTTACGCGTCACACGCCGCCTTTCAAATGGAAGAGCGCATGGCGGAGACGCCGGCGCGCGTCCGCGAATTTCTCCAGCGTCTCCTCGAGAAGAGCCGCCCCGCCGCCGAGCGGGAAATGCGCGAGCTCGAGACCTTCATGCGTCAAGAGTCGGGTGAGCAGGGCCTGATGCCCTGGGACTACTCCTACTGGGCGCAGAAGCTGAAGGAACGGCGCTACCAACTCGACGCGGAAGAGCTCCGCCCGTACTTCAAGCTCGAAAACGTTTTGGACGGCGCCTTCGAACACGCCAAGCGCCTCTACGGTCTCGAGTTCAAACAAACGCGCGACGTCCCGGTCTATGCCCAAGGCGTCACGGTTTACGAAGTGACGAGCGCCGGGAGCGGCGAGTTCATGGGCCTCTTTTACGCCGACTTTTACCCGCGACCGACCAAG
>JAYWBY010000299.1:0-5208 GCA_043781115.1 Pseudomonadota bacterium | reverse complement strand
GGCCGTGCTAATCACCACGATCACGCACCACGGCGACGTGAAGCCCTTCACCCGCGCCGTCGCGACGATCTCGCCCGTGGTCTTTACCGTCGCCGCCTTGGCGCTCCTCGCGGTGCTCGGCTCCGGCAAGCGCCGCGGCACCGTTTGGGCGAAGCGTTTCTTGATGGATTTGGCGTTTGCTTCCCTTTTCATTCCGCTGTCGATGCTGAAAGCGGAAACGCTGGCGGCGCCGTTCGAATTGCTCCGCGGAGCCGACGCCGCCACGGTTACCGGTCGCATCGCCTCGAATAACGACCTGGAGCGCTATCGCGCTTGGGCGCGGCTCATGACGATGAGCTCGGAGGACCAGGACGAAGTCGCCAAGCGCAGCGCCACGCTGCTGACTTCGGAATCGGCGGGGACGCGCAAGTCAGCGCGCCTGACGCTCGACGTCGCTTTGCGTCGCCATCTCATCGCCGCTTTGATGGCGTTGAGCCCTAATTTGAACGAATACCTGCGGCTCGGGGGCCCGGCCGCGAATCCGCCCGTCGAAACGCCGGCTCTCGCCGCCGCCTTTGCGCAGGACTTCGTGAAGGGCAACGTCACGGCGATCCGCAAAGCCCTCGATCCGGATCAAAGGGGTAAATTGCCAGCCGGCGGCTTGGAAGCGCTCATGCTAGCACTAGCCGCCGACGATGACCTCGGCACGCCGTTCTTGAGGAGCCTAGCGGTGAGCGACGACGCAGTACTGAACCCGCTGGCGCGCGACGTGCTGAACCTGAAAGACCACCCGACCGCTAGTCACTGACCCTGGCACGCGTTAGAATGCAGGGATGAAAGCCACCCTGCTCGACCTCTCTCGAAACCACGCGGTGGCGTCCCTGGCGTGGGAACCGCCAGGTCGCACCTCGGACCGCGTCCTCCTCCTCCACGGAGCGGAGAGCCACGCTATGTGGTTCGACGAGGTCGGCTCGGCCCTGGCGGAGCGGGGAATCACCGCGATTGCTTATGATCGGACGGGCTGGGGCCAAAGCGCCGGGCGGCGCGGCGCTTTGGCGAGTTCGAAGGACGCGCTGGCTGAACTTGCGGAAGTCGCACACAAGCTCGGCGCCCCCGACAGGCGCCTGCACTTGGCCGGACTGTCTTGGGGCGGGCTGCTCGCCGCGGCGGCGGTGAATCGCTTCGGCCGCCTCTTCGCAAGCGTGACTCTGATTGCCCCCGCGGTCTTTCGTTTGCGCAGTCCCAAAGCTGGGGAACTTTTGCGCGCCGCCGCTGGCTTCTGTCCGTCGGTGTCACTGCCGATCACGCCCGAGGATTTCACGGCAAAGCCGGAACGCTTGGCCTTCGTCCGCCAGGACCAGTTGCGCGTCGAAGCGGTGAACCTGGGATTCTGCCTGGCCACCGTTCGCCTCGAAGGGCTTGCTCGGCGCCGCGCGCTCCTTGACGCCGATGCGCCGCCGATGCAGGTGTTGCTCGCCGAACGCGACGCGCTCATAGACACCGCCGCGACCGAGCGCTGGGCACGGGCTCGCGCCGCGACGGTCCACACGTTGCCGGGAACAATGCATTCTTTGGTGTTGGAAGATCCGGCGGCGGTGGCGCGCTTGCTCGCCGCGTTCATTCAGACGACAAACCCCGAGGCAGCGACTGTCCATGCCGGTTGAACCGCTGCGCTTCAAGCGCCTGGTCATCCACGAGGTCGCGATTCCCTTTCGCTTTCGTTTCCGCCATGCGGCGGCGGAAAGGCGGATGGCCGAATCCTTGATCTTGGAGCTCGAGGCCGAGGACGGGACCAAGGGTTTCGGCGAATGCATTCCTCGGTCTTACGTCACCGGCGAATCGTTGCAAAGCGCCGTCAAGGACTTGAAGGAGCTTTGGTGGCCGAAGGTCAAGGCCCTATGCCTCGACGTGGCGTCGCCGCGCGAGACGCTCCTGCCGATTTACGGCGAAGCCGACGAACTCGGACGCACGGCAGGCTATGCCGGCATCGACATTGCCGTCTTCGACTGCTGGGCGCGGTATTTCAAGGTCCCGGGCGGTCAACTGTTCGGCATCGCGGCCAAGCCGGAAGCGAAAGTCCGGCTCACGGCGCCAATTGGCCTTGGCCGGGGCAGCCGCTTCGTCGCCTACGCGTACATGGTCGCGGGATTTCGCAATTTCAAAGCGAAAGTCGGCGATTCAGAAGACGTAGCGCGGCTCGGCGTCCTAAGGCGCACGATCGGCTTCGAGCCGACGCTCACCATCGACGCGAACGGCATTTGGACTTATGAGCAGGCTTTGGCGAAGTTGACCGAGCTCGGACCGCTCGACATCACGACCGTCGAGCAGCCGTTGGCGAAGGCCGACATCGTCAATTTGGCCAAACTCGCCCGTGCCACGGGGCTGCCGATGCGGGCCGACGAATCGCTCTGCAATCGCCGCGACGCCGAGGCCCTGGCCAAACTCTACGACGGCATCCAGTGGAACATTCGCCTCGCCAAGGTCGGCGGCTTTTCTGGAGCGCTGGCCTTGATCGAGAGGGCGCGAGCGCTAGGCATTCGCTATCAGCTCGGAGCCATGGTCGGCGAAACCAGTCTACTTACCGCAGCGCTGAGAGCCTTGCTGCCGATCGCGGAGCCGGTGATGGCGGAAAGCTCTTTCCCTCGCGTGCTCTTAACGCTCGACCCTTTCGACGGCGGCCCCGCGGCCTTTTCGTCGTGGGCCCTGCCGCTCGGCGCGAAGCCTGGACTTGGGGTGAAATTAAGGCGCGAGTCGCTCACCCGGCATACGGTGGGAGCGACTCGGCTTGATTGACTTAAATCGTTGAGGCACGAGTTCTCGGGTCAAGTCTTACGACTTGCCTTTGCCTTTGCCTTTGCCCTTGCCTTTTTTCTTCGGCTCTTTCTTGCCTTCTTTGATCTTGCTGATGCGCAAGAACATGCGGGTCTTGCCGGTGCCTTCGTCTTTGAGCTTGGCGCCCTTCCACACTTGTTTGAGCTTCAGCTCGGAAACTTTGGTCGAGAACGAAACCGCGTCGCTCTTCGAACCGTCGCAGTTGGTGACTTCGCCTTTGAAAGAGAGGTCGACGCCGTCGTCGACCAAGAACTTGAAGCCGTCCTTGCCGCCGATCGTTGTCGAGTTGAGCACCAGGTCGCCGTCGCTGTCGGCGACGGTGTCGCCTTGCTTCTTCTCAAGGCGTTGGGCTTTGATCAGGGTCAGCTCGCTACCTTCGTCGCCGTCTTCAGCACTGGCGGTGATGTTCCATTTGACGCAGTGGGCGCCCGAGCCGCCTTTGAAGAACACTGTGGCGACGCGCTGGCCGGCGGCGGCCTCTTGGTCGATGATGACGGGGTCGGCGGGAATGGTCGGTCCACCAGGTGCCGCAGCCGGTTCGTCGAGGTTCGCTGCCGCGGCGGCCTCGCCATCGGGGTCGGCGGGACCGCCGTCTTCCGACGCCAAGGCCGACTCAGTCGTCTCCCGGTTGCCGCAACCAGCGATGAAAAGCATCGAGATCGCCGAGGAAACCAGGGGAAGAGTGAAGCGTGAACGCATGAGAACCTCCTCAAATTTTTCAGACTTGGCTACCTTGTGATTCCAAAGTCGGCTGGCGAGCAAAAAAACCTGAGGATTCGTAAATTGCCCTGCGCGCGTGGATGGTTGCGACCCGTCATTTATCGCCAGCCCAAAACGCGAAAAGGCAGGGCCGCGGCCCCGCCTTCACTCGCAAAAGGATAGAAATTAGAGGTTTTTCACCAAGTTGCAGCGTTCGAACTCGACCAGGGCCGGAGCCTCGTCGTAGCGATCGTGGCTGAAGTCGACGCCTCTGATGTGGGCTTTGACCGTTTCTTGGAGGCTACGCGTGCAGGTCTTGGCGTCGGCGTCGATTTCGAGGATTTCCGAGAGGATGACGCGGACGGGAACGACGTCGTACGCATTGGTGGAGTTCAGGATCGCGCCCGGATTGCGGGTTTCGTCGCACCGGCCGCCGGCGATGCACGGCAGCCCTTCGCCGAAGACGCGGTGGTCGAAGTGCGCCAACCAGTCGAGGTCGGGAACCGAGACCTTGAGTTGAATGTTGCCGTAGCCGCGATCGGTGCAAAACACGGTGTCGGGCGTTAATTTCAACGCGATGACCGTGGTTTCGTCTTTCAAGACGCGGGTCGTCGTAACGGATT
Source organism: Pseudomonadota bacterium (assembly GCA_043781115.1). Lineage (GTDB taxonomy): Bacteria > Bdellovibrionota_B > Oligoflexia > Oligoflexales > CAIYRB01 > CAIYRB01. Next base: position 1,075 of record JAYWBY010000299.1, on the reverse strand, counting down.
CGGCCATCGCCGTGAGGGACGACATCGCCAAAATGGCTGCAAGAAGCGTTTTCATTAGTTTCTCCTACGCGAGGTTCGAGGTGGCACAACATAGCCGAGTGGAGAGAAGGAGCCCAATCAATGAAGAGCATGATTGTGATAGGCGGGGACTATAAGCTGAGAACCGAAGCGGATAGCCGAAGCTGAAGCCGATGGCCGAAGCTGAATGCAGAGAGGCGATGCAGATGCTGAGGCCGAATCCGGCTTCGGCATCAGCTGTCGGCAATCTGCTCTCGGTTTCGGCTTCGGCTCCGGCTATCCGCTATCCGCCTTACTTCTTCGCCCCCGAAAACGAGAACGAATTGTGACACTGCTCACAGTTCTCGAACCCCGGCAACTTGTGGTTCGGGAAGGGAACCTTCTGCGCATCTCTAAAATGGCAAGCCGAGCACGTCGGGTCGAGCCCCTCGTAGAGACCGTGGGCGTGGCAGGACTGGCAATCGAGCAGGCGGTGCTGGCCGCGCAAGGGGAAATCGGTCATCGAATGCTTGAAGGTCGCGACGCTCCAGAATTGCTGGGTGTGGCAGCTCGCGCATTCCGGTTGTGTGCCCTGATGGACGTCGTCTTTCTGGTGACAAGTTTTGCAGTCGTTGCCGATGCCAGAGAGGCGGCGCTTGTCGGTGTGGCATTCGCTGCACTCGAGCAGGAAGTGGGCGCCGCTCAAAACGAAGTTCTTGTGGAACTCGGCGGTTTCGCTCCAGCCGGATTCCGTGTGGCATTCGGAGCAGGTCTTGCCGAAACGGCCGGCGTGCGGGTCTTTGTGGCAAGTTGCGCAGTCCTTGGTCGCCAAATCGTTGAAGATATATTCGCCCTTCGCGTGGTGCGGAGGCGCCTTGAACTTCTCTTTCGTCGGCTCGTGGCAGTCCACGCACTTTACTTTAAGGTGCAAGCCTTTCAGCTCGTACTTGGTCAGATTGTGATTGAAGGGCAAACGCTTCTCAAAGGTCGTGACGCCGTGGCATTCCTTACACGGCTTGTCGGCGAACTTGGCGTGGAACTGGTCGGCATGCTCGCTCTTGTGACACTCCTCGCAGTA
>JAYWBY010000298.1:0-13804 GCA_043781115.1 Pseudomonadota bacterium | reverse complement strand
TGCCGCGAGTTGCCCGAGTTGGACCCATTCGCTGACCTGCGAAGGTTCGACGGGCGTCGAGACGCCGCCCGCCAAGACGGCCTCGGCACGTCCCGTGGCGACGCTGCGGAAGGCTTCACCTAGCGCACGGAGCCCGGCGACTTGGAAGTCCATGAAGTTGGCGTTGACGCCGCGGAAGTCGAGCGTCATTGTCCCGAAGCAGAGGCTGTTGTTCATCAAAGTCTGAAGCAGCACGAGCGGGTTGACGACTTCCATCAGCTTCGCGCCGAACACCGCCGGGTCGTACTTCCAAGTCGCTTCGTCGACGGCGAGTTTGATCAAAGGCGCGTAGGCATCGCCGTCGAAGACCTGCATGCTGCTCGCGCCGACGTACATGCCGACGCGGTTCGGATCGAGCGTCCCCTTGGCGATGCCGGCCATGCGCGCCGCGTCGAGTATGGTGATCAGGCTGATGACGTCCTTGCGGCGTAGGATCTTTTGAACTTTACGGTCTGGTAAGCGCTTTAGGTCAGGCGTGGCGCACTCGCCGGCGAAGCGCACGAGGCTGTTTTCCCACTTAAAGAGGGAGATCTCTCGGAAACAGGTCTTGCCCCCGCGCCAGGCCGCGGCGTTTTCGTCCAGTGAATAGCCGGCCGGAGTCGCCAGGGCGGCGCCGGTGATGACGACTTGGCGTAGGTTCGTCATCAGTGCGCCTTCTTGATCAAAACGACGGAGTTCGACCCGCCGAAGCCGATCGAATTCGAAAGCGCGGCGTAGATTTTGGCGCTGCGCGCCTCGCGGGCGATGAGGTCGACGTCGATCCCGCAATCCGAATGAAAGAGGTTGCGCGTCGGCGGCGCCCGGTCGTCGCGAACAGCAAGCGCGCAGAAGGCCGCCTCCATCGCACCGGCGGCGGAGATCAAATGGCCAATTTCGGACTTCGTGGAGCTGACCATCGGCTTCAACCCTTTGGCGCCGAAGACCTTGCGGACGGACAAGGCCTCGACGCGATCGTTGAGTTGCGTCGAGGTGCCGTGGGCGTTGATGTAGTGAATGTCCTCGAACTTCAGGGCGGCGTCGGCGACGGCGTTCTCCATCGCTTCAGTGATGCCGCGACCGTCCTCGGGCATGTCGGTGATCCGGTAGGCGCTCTCGGTCTCGCCGTAGCCCGAGATTTCGCCGTAGATCTTGGCGCCACGTTTCCTGGCATGCTCATACTCTTCGAGGATCAGCATGGCCGCGCCTTCGCCGGCGACGAAGCCGTCCCGGTCCTTGTCGAAGGGCCGCGAGGCGGATTGAGGATCGGCGTTGCGGGTGCTCAGCGCGCCCAAGAGACAAAAGCCGCCGAGCAGCATTTCACTTTGCAGCGAATCAGCGCCGCCCGCGAGCATGACGTCGGCTTCTCCGCGCCGGATTTGCAAGAAGGCTTGGCCCACGGATTGACCGCTGGAAGCGCAAGCCGTTTGAATCGTCGTTATCGGCCCGAGCGCCTGCCACCGGGCGCTGAGGAGAGCCGCGAGCGTCCCCGGGTGGTTGCGCATCATGGCGTTCGTCTCGCTCATCGCCTCGCCGGCTCCGGACGGCAAAATGGCTTGGCCCGCCATGACCCGCGAGATCCCGACCGGCGACAACCCGCCGACGCTCGCGCCGATGCTGACGCCGAAGCGCTCAGGGTCGAGTTTGCCCTCGATCTTGCTGTCGAGCATCGCTTCCAGCGCCGCTTCGACGCCGAAGTTCGACGGCCGGTTCAGGTAGGGTCGCGCCGCCTCGGCGACGGCGTCAGGCGACAATTTGAAATTCTTCACTTCGCAAGCGAACTTCGTCGGCCACGTGCGCGCGTCAAAGGCCGCGATGAAGTCCGCGCCGCTGTCACCCGCCAAAATTCGGCGCCACGTCTCTTCTCGGCTGTTGCCGAGCGAGGAGACGATGCCGATGCCGGTGATGGCTACCCTACGGCGCATGGAGAATTGTTCCTAAAGGAAGGAGAGTCTACTTAGCTGGCTTGGACGGAGGCAGGTAGGGCTGGGGTGCCGTGGCTCAAGAGCCCGGAGCCGTAGACGGTGTGAAACCCAAGGTCGGCCTGCATGACGCGGGTGTCGTTGGCTAGGATGACGGCGCGAACGACGACGTCGGAGTCGTGCTTCGAGGCGTCGCCCGAAATGACCGTGGCTTCCATCGTGCATTGATCGCCGGGCTCGACGAACTTGCGGAAGCGGACGTTCTGGTTGAAGGTCGGCACCATGACGCGGCTGCGCACGGGCGCGTCGAGGTCTTCCTTGACGAGGTACTGGCACACTTCGCCCATGAAAGTCAGAAGCATCACGCCCGGGACGCAGGGTTTATACGGGAAGTGCGTGGCGAAGTACGGCTCGCAAGCGGCGAAGTTCTTGAACGCCGTCACCTTCTTGTACGGTTCGTGACTTATGATGCCGTCGATGAACCGCAAGGAGTCGAAGGTGCCGGGGCCGGCCACCCCTTTGAAGCGCGTTGCGGTGTCTGGGACCCGGCTGACGTTTTTTAAATCCGGCCGGTAGAGTGACTTCCACTGGCGACGCACCCGCTCGGGGTCGTCGAAATCGCTCAGAGGCAACATGTAACCGCGCGTGGCTTCGCCGCTCAACACGATTTGGCCGTTCACCGAGGCATGGCCCTTGGTGACGACCACGTCGTCTTCGCTGAAATCGATGACCTCGACATAGAGATCGAGCTGCTGCCCGGCTTCGACGATGCCGCTGTAGGTCGAGCGCTCGTCGGCTAGCAAGACCGGGCGGCGGCGAAAGTCGGTGCTCGCCATCTTCAACCACCCGCCCAGCTGGCAGAGGGCCTCCGTGACGACGGCCGGGCTCAAGACCCGGTGGCCTGTCGGCATCCAATAGAACAAGGACTCGTTACGCGTGACATTTTTGATGCCGCGGATCGATTTTTTGGGTTCGAAATCAAAGATCCGGTCGACGAAATGAAAAGACATTAAGACACCTTGGACTTTACAACCTCTGCCGGCGCCTTGTCGGCCTCGGCGACATAGTTTTCCAACTTCCTTTTAACGATGCCGCCGAATACCGCCACGGTAAATAGCGCCGGCAGCTCGCGAAGCGCCATGCCCGCCCGCCAGGCGTTCGGATCAATTTCCGGGATAAGGACCTTAAGCCTCTCGACGCCCTTTTGCTGGAGTATGCCTTCAATTTCAAACTCCTCCGGCTTCATGTCTCCGCGAGCTTGACGTTCAATCTCGCGCTGCGGGATCTTGACGTTGAACTCCTTTTCAAGACGAAACATGATGTCCAAAAAGTCGATGGATTCGGCACCTAGGTCGTTGATCAAATTCGAATCGGGTTTCACTTCGTCGAGCTCGACGCAGAGAGATTCCGCTATGACTTTCCTGACGCGGTCCTCAATGTCCGCTGTGGCTTCCTGGCTCAATGCGAAACCCTCCTGGCGTCCTGATCTGCTGAATTTGATGGAATACTTCTAAGGATACTGGACTTCGCAAAACGAGGCAACACAGCCAAGCCTTTGGCACACCCTCATGAAGAAGCTATTAAGACAGTTGCTTTGAAGCGTTGGCGCAACGCGTCGATCAGGGTGGCGCCACCAACGCGACTGCCGAAACGCCGAATCTACTGCGCGAAACGGCGGCAGCCAGGCTGGCGCTGACGGTTTGCGCTTTGGCGCTGATACACAACGAAGAAATGGACGGCTCCGCCGTTTGAAAGTTGATGGTCGGCGGCGCGAGACCCCGCCGCAATGCCGCCAACGCGCAAAATAAATTGGCGACGCCGCCAGCTTCCGCCATTTCGCCAAACACTCCTTTTAGGGACGCCACAGGGACCTTCGCCGCGAGGTTACCCAAAGCCTCGACGTAAGCGAGTGCCTCGCGGCGATCGGCCACCGGGTTGCCCGAGCCATTGCCGATGACGAAACCAAGGTGCCGCGCCTCTAGATTAGCTCCGCGAAGGGCGTTGGCCGTCGCCCTCACGAGGCCGGACGACGCGGTGGACGGCGCTTCGTCATCAGGCTCCCCATCGGAGGCAACCGCGAAGCCAACGATGCGCCCCAAGACGGCGGCACCCCGGCGGCGGGCATGCTCCTCGTCTTCCAGGACGACGAAGGCCGCCCCTTCGCTCAGGACCGTTCCGCCCGCGCTCTTGTCGTACGGCTTGACGGCCTTGGCCGGATCGAAGGAGGCGCCGCTTTGATCGGCCAACAAACCAAAGTGTTTGGCTTCGAACATCTGAAATGGTTCGACCTGACCTGACGTGCCACCGGCAATGACGACGTCGGCCCGACCCTCGGCTATAGCCAAGAAGCCTTCACCGACGGCGCGCAGACCGGACACTTCGCCCTGCATGTAGTTCGAGTTGACGCCTTGGATGTCGAGCGAGATCGTGCCGTAACAGAGCGCGTTGTTCATCAGCAGTTTCAAAACGATCAGGGGATTGAAGGCGTCCATGAACTCGATGCCGAAGCGGTCGGAGTCGAACGTTCCCGTTTTGAGGTCGGCGCAACGTTCGACCAGCGGCAGGTAGGGCGTCAAATCCCCCAAATGCGTGCAGCTCGCGCCGACGAACAGACCGATGCGGTCGGCGGGAATGTCCCCCTTCTTCAAACCAGCGGCGGTCGCCGCCCTCAGGGTCGTCAGCACGCTCGTTTGGTCGCGTCGACTCAAGACCTTCGCGAATTTCCGGTCCGGCAGGAGCTTGCCGTCGGGCGCCTCGTGCTCGCCGGCGAACCGCATCGAGGAACCCTTGGTTTCGAACAGCGAAATGGGCCGGAATCCAGCCTGCCCAGTGTAACACCGCTCGATGATTTGCTCGACGTCGTTGCCGAGTGGGGTCGTCGCGGCCCAGCCGGTGACGACGACGTTCCTACGACCCATGCCGGCCTCCGGGTTCGCCGACGACGAGCGTGGCGTTCGCTCCGCCGAAGCCAAGCAAGTTCGACAGCGCGGCGCGGACCCGGTGCTTGACCGCTTTCTTGGCGACGAAGCGCACGGTGCGGCTGCAGTCGGTGTCGTCGAGGTTCCTAGTCGGCGGCACGATCTGGTCGCGGATCGCCAAGGCGCAGAAGGCCAACTCGAGGGCCCCGGCGGCGGAGATCAAATGCCCGGTCTCGGACTTTGTCGAACTGACCAGCGGATGGCAACCCTTGGCGGTGAAGACCTTGTCGATCGCCATGGCCTCGATGCGGTCGTTCAGGGGCGTCGACGTGCCGTGGGCGTTGATGTAGTCGATCATCGAGGCGTCGAGGCCGGACCCTGCGATGGCGTGCTCCATTGCCAAGATGATGCCCCGCCCGTCTTCCGGCAAATCAGTGACGCGGTAGGCGTTGCCCGTGTCGCCGTAGCTCAACAATTCACCATAAATTTTGGCGCCACGCGCCGTGGCGCGCTCCCATTCTTCGAGGACGACCATGGCGCCGCCTTCGCTGGCGACGAAGCCGTCGCGCTTCTTGTCGAACGGTCGCGATGCCGCATGCGGATCGTCGTTGCGCGTGCTGGTGGCGCCGATCAAACAAAAGGCGGCGAGATAGAGCTCACCCGCCAACGAGTCGGCGCCGCCCGCCAACATGACGTCGGCGTCGCCGCGCCGAATCTGGAGGAACGCCTGGCCGATCGACTGGCCGCTGGAGGCGCAAGCGGTGTTGATGGTCGTCAAGGGACCCAGGGCACGCCAACGGTAACTCATAAGTTGCGCGAAAGTCGCCGGGTGATTTCTGAGCACGAGGTAGCGCTCTTGCTTGGCTTCGAGGTGTCGAGCGAGGTCCTTCTCGCCGAGACCGACGTCGATGCCGCTCAGCATCCGAGCCAAATCCTCTGGCTCGACGGCGCCAATGCCGACCCCGACGCTGATGCCGAAGCGTTCACCGTCTACCGTGCCCTCAACGCCACTGTCCCGCATCGCTTCCAAGGCCGCCCCGGCGCCAAAAACGGAGCTCCGGTTCAGCAGGTGCAAATGGGCGTCTTTGACCGCCCCGGGTGGCAACCCGTAGCCGTTCACTTCGCAGGCGAAGTTCGTCCGCCAGCTCCGGGCGTTGAACTGAGATACGGCGGCGGCGGCGCTGTCGCCGTTCAGGACGCGCGCCCAAGTCGCTTCCCGCGTCGCTCCGAGCGGCGAGACGATACCGATGCCGGTGATTGCAACCCGCCGCATGCCGTCCTTTGGCCGTCGTCGTTGGCGATTCTCCGCTTTCTTGCGGTTCCGCCAAGAACGCCGCTTCCTTGTTCAAGCGCCGATCATCATTTAGAATTGTAGAGAAAGATTCCTCCACAGTCACCCTCCCCGGAGAATTCGCCGTGACGTTCCTCTACGTCGACCGGATCCTCGAGTATCAGCCCGGCAAGCTGATGCGGGGGCTGAAGAACGTGACGCGGAGCGAGCCGTTTCTCTTCCCGACCGCTGATGGGCGCCGGCGCTTGTCCATGCCCATCGTCATCGAAGCCGCCGCTCAGCTCGGCAGCTGGCTGGCGATCGTCGACTCTGGCTTCACCAAACGGCCGCTATTTCTTGGCGAAGATCTCGCCGAGTTCGGCGAACCGGCCCACGCCGGCGACATGCTCGATTTGACGGTCGAACTGCTGAGGATCGACGACGAAGTTTTCGAAACCTCGGCCTTGGCCAAAATCGGCGACCGGGTCGTGATGAAGAGCCACAGCAGCAAGGGCTTCTTGATGCCGATGGAAGACTTCGCCTCGCCCCTGGAAATGGAAAAACGCTACAAAGAGCTCTTCCGGCCTCAGTTCAAGGCGATTAAAAGGGTTGAGGGCCCCGTCGAACTCCTGAGCTCCCCCCATTGGCACTTGAGTCAGAAGAAGGCGCCGATGCTCCTCGACGGCGTCATCGCCCACAAGCCGGGCGCCTCCGCCGAGTGCTATAAAAACATTTCGGCCACCGAGTCGTACTTCGAAGAGCACTTCCCGCGGCGCAGCATCGTCCCCGGCGTCGTCATCTTGACGATGGTGAGTGATACCTGCGAGTACCTGATCCGCGACGACACGGAGGCCTTGGGCCAAAACCGCCGCCTCCAACTCAAACGGCTGATCAACGGTCGCTTCCGGAAAATGGTGGAGCCCGGTGACCAGTGCATCATGAAAGCCAAGGTCAAGGAGCTCGACCAAGCCAGAGGTCGACTCTTGGCGACCATCGGCGTCCACGCCAACGACACTCGGGTCGCCCAGGTCGACCTCGAATTCCAGATCATGCCGGTCGCCGCGCAGCAGGACGGCCATGACCACGCCGTCTGAAAAACCCGCCCGCCCCGCTCCGCCCTCGGCGGAAGACGAAGTTGGCGAGGGCTTCAAAGAGATTCACCGCATCAAGTCCGGGCCCTTCAGCCGCAACTTCGCGCTCGCCCGCATTTCGGTGACGGCCGGCGCCCGCGTCGCGACGCATGCGCTCGGCGCGCTCTTCATGGACAAAAAATCGGCGCGCATCAGCCGAGACAAAATGTGGGGAGAACAACTCGACATGATCGTCGAGGAGCTCGGCCGCCTCAAAGGCTCGCTGATGAAGGCCGGCCAGTTCATCTCGATGTACGGCGACTATTTCTTCCCGCCAAAGCTCAACAAGATTTTGAAGCACCTCCAAGCCGACTCGCCGCCAATAAGCTGGGGCGAGATGGAAAAGCACTTGAGCACCGAGCTTGGACCAGACCGTATGGCGCGCCTTGAGGTCGACCCGAAGCCTTTCGCCGCCGCGTCGCTCGGCCAAGTGCACTTGGCGCGGATCAAAGGGCGCCCAGGCCAGTTCTGCGTCAAAATACAATACCCGCACATCGCCAAAGCCATCGACAGCGACCTGCGCTCGCTCAAGACTCTGCTTGCCATCATGGGCCGAGGCGAGCACGGCGAGCGTTACGACGAAATGATGCAGGAGTTTCGCGACGTCCTAAAGCGGGAGCTCGACTACAAGCTCGAACGCGAGGCTATGGAGACCTTTCGCGCCCGTCTGGCCGGCGATCAACGCTTCGTCATCCCCGAAGCCCCGGTTGAGTTTTGCACAGGCCGAATCTTGACCACGTCCTTCGAAGCCGGCCACTCCCCCGGCGATCCCGAGGTAGCCAACCTACCTCAATCACGCCGCAATAGCCTCGGCGGCGCGCTTCTCGAACTCTATTTCATCGAAATCTTCGGCTTGGGCTTCGTCCAGACCGATCCCCACTTCGGCAATTACAAAATCCGCATCGGCCAAGGCCAAGGCGACGACCGATTGGTTTTGCTCGACTTCGGCTCGATGCGGGTGTTTCCGAAGGACTTCGTGAATCACTACGCTGACTACGTGCGTGGCGCGTACGATCAGGACAAAGCCCGCATCATCGCCGCCGCGACCTCGATGCGCCTACTCCTCCCGACCGACCCGGCCTCGGTTCGGAACGAGCTTTGCGAGCTTGCCTGTATTTTCATGGAGCCCTTACGCCAGTCGGACAAACCCGCCAATGAACGCGTTGCCACCGAGGAACTGGAAAACTTGCCGCACCTGATCGCCGCCAAGACTCGGCGGCTGATCGAGCGCATCGGCATGCGCCCACCTCCACGCGAAATCCTGCTCCTCGATCGGAAGCTCCTCGGCATCTTCGTCTTCCTGGCGACGCTCCGGGCGCTGGTCCCGGGCCAAGAAATCATCAACCGCTACATTCCGCGTTCCTAGTTTTCCGAGCGTGAGGCGTTAAGATGGCGATGGACACCGGTGGTCAGACGTATTTTCAGTTCGCGCTGCGGTATGCGTTCCGCAACTTGTGGCGCAACAGCCGGCGCACCACCCTTACCATGGGAACGGTGCTCTTCTCGGTGACCGTCGCGATCATCGCCAACCGCTACTCGCTGGCAATCATGCAGCTTTGGCAAGATGCCGCCGCCGACACCGGGGCGGCCCACGCCCAGCTGCATTCGCTTGGGTACCTAGACCAACAAGAGGGCGTGAAGAAAAGCCTGACCGTCGAAGAGAACTCGCCGTTCGAGAAGTCCCTTCGTGACGATCCGGGCGTCGAGTCCTCCGTCCGCCGCCTGAAGCTCGAGGGCATCCTCTCGACGGGAGAAGAAAGCCTCTACTTCATCGGCATCGGCGTCGAACCAGCGGGCGAGATGGCCGTGTCGCCGCGCCTCTTCACCAAGAACGACGAAGGCGACTTCGTCGGCGGACCGACCGGCGTCACCATCGGCAAGGGCATGGCGGAAAGCCTGAAGCTGAAGATTGGCGACGAAGTGACGCTCATCACCCAGACGGTCGAAGGTTCGGTCAACGGCATCGACGCGAAAGTCGTAGGCATCGTCGACGCCGCGATCCCGAGCTTCTCTCAACGCGTCGTCTACGCCCACATTGAGCTTTTCCAGAAGCTCATCCGCATGCCGGGGCGCTACAGCGAGCTCGCCATTCGGCTGAAGAAAACTACCGACGCGGAGAAATGGGTCGGCGACCGCGCGGCCGGGGCGAAGGACGTCGGCCTGGATTTAAAGGGCTGGTGGGACATAGAGCCGATCATCCGCAAGGTCGGCCGGATCTGGGATTCCGTTGTTTTGGTCATCACTTTCTTACTCTTCGTTTCAACGGCGCTATCGGTTTCCAACATCATTTACATGATGGTCGCCGAACGCACCGTCGAAATTGGCACACTCATGGCGATCGGTGCGCGCCCAATTGACGTGAGCGTACTGTTCTCTTTGGAAGCAATGTTGATCGGCCTAATTGGCGGCGGCGCCGGCGTCTTGCTCGGCAACGCCCTCGTCTTAACCATGAATTTACTTGGCGTTCCCTTTGACAGCCCATTTGGTTCAGATCAATTGATCGTGCATCCGACCGTCCATTTTGGCGTGGCTTTCGTGGTTTTCGCTTTCGGAATTCTAATCTGCCAACTCTCATCGCTGGCGCCTTCGCGCAAAGCGTCGCTCGTCGAACCAGTGCGCGCCTTTCGCGGACAGATCACTTAGCGAAAAATTTTTGTACGCCGCGCGCCGTTCTGCTACATTAAGGATAAGGGCCCGCGTAAAGCTGCCCTATGGGCTAAATGCCTAGGAAAGGAGGTGATGCTGTTGGGTATTTCATCTAGTTATCCCAGTAGCGCGGAGGTGGGTGCCATCTAGCTTCGGCTAGTTGAGTATCTGTCTCCGAGCGGACCGGCTCCCCTCCTTTCAAGGCAAAAATCTTGACTCAGGGTGCCGGTTTTTCTTTTGTCAAAAGTCTCGCCACCCTACCTTAAGCGTCGACACTCCCAGCTCCTCTTTTCCTAGTCCTTTCAGCGAACTACCTCTGGCCTTCGGCTTGCAAAATAGCGCTTCGAGAACGTTGCCACTGGAGCTCGTCCCGATGCCCTTCAAGCTGTCTGCCATCATTCCCGCTGCGCTCGCGCTATTCAGCGTGACTGCGACCGCCAAAGACGGCGCGAAGCTCGTCGCGGAATTTCCGCGCGTGCACAACATCAGCCAGATCCTCAACGATTCATCGCTGAAAACGGCGGCGGGTCGCGAGTTCGAAGTCGTGGAGTTTGGTAATGCGTTGCCGGCTACGAAGACGCAACCCGCCGCGCCTTACCGTTTCTTGATCGAAGGCGGCTTGCATGGCAACGAAGAACAGGCTTCGTTCTTCGTGCTTTGGCTCGCCCGCCGTTACGCCCGTGGCGAGAGCCCGCTCAACCAATTGCCGAAAGACGAAGTCGCCATCGACTTCTTGCCGTACGCCAACCCCGATGGCTCGCAAGAGCTGAGTCGCTACAACGGCCACGGCGTGAATTTGAATCGCAACTTCGCCGTCCTCTGGGGCCTGACCAAGGAAAACCCTGGAAAGCAGAGCTTCAGCGAGCCCGAGACGAAAGCCATTCGCGCCCTCTTTCAAGAGCGTAAATACACGGCAGCCGTCGACGTGCACGGCTACATCAATTGGATCGTAACGCCGTCGTCACCGGAATCGCTTGCGGTTCGCGGCATCGCAACGACCAAGCAGCAAGCGTCTGCGTACAAGGCCTGGGTCAACGACGTGAAAGAGGAAATGCGCGTAATGCCGGGATATCAGCACAAAACCGGCGCGTTGCTCGGCGACGGCGGCGCTTTCGAGGACTGGGCCTTCTGGCAACAAGGCACCTTTGCTTATTGCCTCGAAATGGAAACGTTTCAGCGCTTCGTGAAATCGTACCGCAAGGACTTCAACGATTTGACCAACCCGGAAGCGACGATGACGGTCGACTTGTTCAAACGCTACGAAGCGTTCATCTTCCGAACGTTCACCCGCGCCGTCGAATTGAAGAAGGACGGGCAGACCCCCGACAGCCTTACGGCCGGCCGCTAAAACGGCCGGAATCGGCCCGGGGCTCATATTTCAGTAATGATCCCCTCGAATACGGGATCTTATTGGGATCGATAACGCCCATTAATCACTAAGTAAATCTCTAAGATGTTAAAGGGACTTGGGGTTTTCACCGAATTTCTTCTGTATGGAGGATTTTTGGGGGACACCTTGAGCCGCCTACGGTTTTTAATTCCAACGATAGTTACAGCCACCGCTCTGCTGGTGACGGGCTGCGATGCGGAATTTCTTTTTCAAACCGACCTGCGCAAGAAAACGTCGCCCGTAATCATCGGCGGTGATTCAGATAACGATCGGATCTCCGACGCCGACGAACTCGCCAACGGTCTCGACCCAAAGACGCCCGACGCCGACGACGATCCGGACCATGACGGCCTGAGCAATCTTTGGGAAGTGCGCCTCGGCTTCGACCCGCACAACGCCGATAGCGCCAGCAAAAACTTGGCCAACGCCGCCGGCAACAGCGTCAACGACTGCGACGAGGATGCCGACGGCGACGGCGCGACCAACTGCTGGGAAATTGCTCATGGTTTCGACCCGCTCAACATCGCTGACCTGACCAAAGACAAAGACGGCGACGGCTTCTCCAACGCCGAGGAAGCCCTCAACAACACTGATCCCGGAGACCCAAATAGTTTCCCCGGCAAGCACCCGTCCTTGGTGACGATGGACGACGACCTCGCGGTCGAAGGTTACACCAACGCGAAGACGGTGCGTGGGACCATGGGCTACTGCGGTTCGGACGACTTCGTGCTCTTTACGGCCAGCCCGACGAAGCCCGAAATTAGCGACCCGGGCTTTGCGAATTGCTCGACCTCGACGGCAGGCTTGAGCGGAACCTTGGGCTCCGACGCCGAAGGCAGCCAAACCATGTACGTCTGGCGTAAAAACGCCCTGGGCGTCGTCGAGTCTCCCCTCACTGGCTCGGTCGTTTACGACGTTACCGGACCCCAGGACGGAACCATCGCGGTGGCCGTGGCGATGCCCCAGGCGGCGACGATCACCCTCGGGCTGCCGACTGATGCTGACTATAGCTCCATCAAATTACGCCGCTTCGCGGAAGCCGATTGCAAGGCCCGGACGGCAACCGAAGGCACCAGCATCTCCGTCACTGCGCAAGCAACGACGGTTTCCGACCCCGGCATCAACGTCGCCGTGGCGACCTGCTACAAAGTCTTCTGGTACGACACCTTGCGCAACGAGACGTCGGCGACTGCGACTTACACGCCTGTCGGTCCGACGATCAAGGACATCACGTCGTCCTCGGCCAACGGAACTTACGGCCAAGGGGCCGTCATCCAGGTCCAAGTGACCTACTCGGAAGCCGTCACGCTCGCCGGCACGACCCCGGGCGCCAATCTCAAACTTGAGACCGGCACGACGGACCGCGAGGCGATCTACGCCTCGGGCAGCGGCACCGCGACCCTCACTTTCAATTACACGGTGCAAGCGGGCGACGCCGCCGCCGATCTAGACACCAATGCGAATGCGGCGCAATTGACGCTGACCGGCACCAACCCGACGCTTCGCAGCGCCAAAGGTGTCGACGCGTCACTCGTGGTCGCGGGCACGCACCTCGCGACGAACAAGAACCTCGTGATCGACACCGTCGGACCGGTCATCACGAACGTAACCTCTTCGACCGCTAACGGAACTTACGACACTGGTTCCGTGATCGCCGTCCAAGTGACCTACAACAAGCCCGTGACTTTGGACGGAACGAACCCAGGCATCTCGCTGATGCTCGAAACTGGCGCGACCGACCGTAGCGCCGTGTATGCCTCGGGCAGCGGCACCGCGACCCTGACCTTCAATTACACCGTGCAGTCGGGCGATGCCTCCGCCGACCTGACGACAAACGCCACGGCGCCGCAGCTGACGCTGACCGGCACCACTCCCACCCTGCGCGATGCCCTAGGCAACGAGGCTTCGCTGACCGTTGCCGGCACCACGCTCGCCGCGAACAAGAACCTCGTCATCGACACGACCGGCCCGGTCATTACGAACATCACGTCATCGACGGCCAACGGGACGTACGGGGTCGGAGCCACCATTTCGCTCCAAGTCACTTACAACAAGGTTGTGACGCTCGCGGGCACTGCACCTGGCATCACCTTGAAACTTGAAACGGGCGCGACCGACCAAAGTGCGACCTACGTCTCAGGTAGTGGGACGACGACCCTCAACTTCGACTACGTCGTGCAAGCGGGCGACAACTCAGCCGACCTTGCCACCAACGCCACGTCGCCGCAACTGGTGCTGGGGGGTACCTCGCCGACGCTCCAGGACGCCAACGGCAACGACGCCTCCTTGGTCGTCGCTGGCACAACCCTCGCGTCCAACAAAAACCTCGTCATCGACACCACCGGACCGACGATCACCAACATCACTTCATCGACGGCGAACGGCACCTACGGCAATGGCGCTTCGATCTCCATCCAGGTGACCTATTCCGAAGCCGTGACGCTCGGCGGCACGACCCCCGGGATCACCCTCAAACTCGAGACGGGAACCACGGACGAAGATGCCGTCTACGC
>JAYWBY010000297.1:0-1778 GCA_043781115.1 Pseudomonadota bacterium | reverse complement strand
AGCGAGCGAGGCACCTTGGCTCGCTTCTCAAAACAGAGCTCGAGCACCAATTGCAGGGCGTGGGTCACATTGGTTCCATCAATGGGAAAGGAACGCTTTTTGAGATCGGGATCGTTGGCGAGCAAGGGGAGCAATTGCCAAAAGAGAAGCGGATCGAAGTCGCGATGAAGCTCTACTCGGAACTTCTCGCTCGCGGCCAGTATGTGCGGGTATTGGGCGGATCCATGTGTATCGCTCCCCCCCTCATTTCCACCGACGACGAGATAAGGGAGCTTGCCGCTGGCATCAAGTCGGCAATGCTAAAACTCAATGAAAAGAGAAGTCTGTGGGCGTGACACGGCGGCCTATTGCGGCACTTTCTCTTCTAGGATGGTTTATTCTAAGTCTCGGCGTGCTCCCACGCCCGACCATTGCAACCACTCAGCAGAAACCACCCAATGCCGTCCACATCGCCTACGTCGGTGGGCTGACCGGAAACAACAGCCAGGCCGCTCAGAAGTCACTAAAGACGCTTAAACTCGTCGTGGATACCTTCAACAAAACGGGAGGACTCCTCGGAAAAACCATCGAGGTACTACCTTACGACAATAAGTCTTCTGCTTCGAACAACATTACTATCTTTGAGCAGATCTCCAAAACAGATGCCATTGCTGTGACGGGAATCCATGCAAGTAATGACGGCCTTCTCGCGGCAAAATTCGCCGAGAAATACCGTCTGCCGCTCGTTGTTGCTTCCGCGACTCATCCAGACATTACGAAGGGAAAGAAGTACGTAGTTCGTGTCGCTTTTACGGACAATGACCAGGGCGCCGTGCTCGTCCGCCTCGCCCGCCACGACTTGAAAGCAAAGCGCGCCGTAATCATCGTAGATGTTGCCGAAAGTTTCACTACGGCACTTGCCCAGATATTCGAAGGAGGATTCAAACAGGTTGGAGGCAAGGTTGATGAAACGTACCCCATCAGAACTAACGATACCAATTTTGAACACATCGTTAAGTCTTTGAAGGAGCGCAAGACGCCCGATGTAATCTTCATGGCTACTTCGGCCATGGAAGCCGGTTTTCTCTTAAGCCAGCTCGCGTCCTCCGGGTCTCGGATTCCGGTGCTAGGATGCGACGGTTGGCAGAATAGCGATCTTGGGACGGCCCTTAAGAGTCTCGAACAGACGCATGTAAATGCTCTCTTTACGGCCCACTGGCACCTAGACTTCCCACGCAAGGAGTCTAAGGCTTACATCAAAAACTATGAAGCTACTTACCACGAACCGCTTTCGTCATACGATGCTGATGCAGTTCTGACGTACGACGCGGCGACCCTTCTTCTCACGGCAATTCGCAAAGCTAATAGCTCCGATCCCGACAAGATCATGGCCGCCCTGAAAACAACGACAATCGAAGGAGCCACCGGTCAGATAAGACTTGGTCCACACGGTGAAGCCATAAAGGACGTTGGCGTTCTCCGGATCACGAACGGAAAACTTATGCCGTATCGGACGGAGCAATGAAGTCGCTCAGGATCTTCAAAAGGCTTGATCTTCAATTGTCTCTGATCGTCGCAGCGATCGTTGGCCTCTGGTTCGTTTCCTCCCTCGTCAGCGCTCATATGCTGAACCAGGAAAGGGCAGAGCGCAACGGCGCCCTTGAAAGAGAGAAGATCCTTTCCCGCGTGAAAAGCGAGGAACCTAGAATTCTCAACGACATCCTTCTCGACCACGAAAAGGCCCTTGAACTTACTGTCAACGACCTCTATCAAAGCCTAAGCCTCAATTGGATCGAACT
>JAYWBY010000296.1:0-5256 GCA_043781115.1 Pseudomonadota bacterium | reverse complement strand
CCGGCGACGCTTACTACGATTCGGCCTTGGCGGTCGACTCCGTGGTCTTCTCGACCAAAGCCTGCGCTGAACCGACCGGCCGCACGACGCCCGATCCGGATTCGCAGGCCCGCAAGCTCTAAGTTCTGACCTCTGAAATGACGACAGCCGGTAGCGCCGCGAGGCCTACCGGCTGTTTCAATTCGGGACACCCACCGTAATCCAATTTCCGAAATTCGATTACGGTGGGTGTCCCGAATTAATTCTTGGCCGCGACGCGCCGCTCACTTGCGTTTGCCGAGCGCTTCGAGGAGCGGCGCCTTGCGCTCCCGCGATACCGGCAGCTCGACGCCCCTGCGGAGCGTGACGCTCGCCCGTTCGCCGCGGTTGACGTGGGCGATCTCGCGCAAACGCACGATGGAGTTCCGATGGAGGCGAATGAATTGCTTCGGGTCGAGGTTCTCTTCGAGGTTATTGAGCGAATGATCGTACGAAAAGTCGATGTCGCCGAGGACGACTCGCGTCACGTGACTTTCGCTAAGGAAGTAGAGGATTTCGTCGGCCTCGATCACGCGCGAGCGGGAGCCGGCCGAGACGATGAAGCGCTCGAGGTACCTTTCGGCCTGCGCCAAAGCCGGGGCCAACGCCGCCAGCCCGGGTTGAGCCGGGGACGTGCGCTTCAAAGCCTTAGCCAACGCCTGTTCCAGGCGTTCGTCGGTGAACGGCTTCAGCAGATAGTCCAGCGCGTTGGCGTCGAAGGCCTTGATCGCGAACTGGTCGTAAGCGGTTTGAAAGATCACGTGAAAGGCCGGCGCCTCGAGCTGGCGCAGCATGTCGAAGCCGCCCAAGCCCGGCATCTCGATGTCGAGGAAGACAAAGTCCGGCTTCTCGCGACGGATCAACTCGAGGCCGTCGACGCCGTCTTCGGCCTCGAACACGGTGAGCTCGGGATGCTTTGCCGCGAGGTACTTCAAAATCCTGACCCTCGCCAGCTCTTCGTCGTCGACGATCAGGACTTTCATCGCTTCTCTCCCGAAAAGGAAAATTCCGCCGCCGTGGCGCCAGACGCGAGCTTGGAAAGGGTAAAGCCGTGAGCCGGGCCGTAGAGGAGATCCAACCGACGCACACTGTTGGCTAGACCCGTGCCGGTGCTCGAAGGCACGGCGGACTCCGCCCCGAGGCCTTTGAACGCTGCGCCGGTGTTGACGACCGCCAAATGATAGGAGTTCTCGCCCCGCGCCTCGACGACCACGTCGACGTGGCCGCCGTCGCGCGCCGGGGCGATGCCGTGTTTGACGGCGTTCTCCACTAAAGTTTGGAGCAAGAGTCCCGGCAAGTAGACTTCACTGAGACCTTCCGGAAGTTTGATGGCGTAGGTGAGGCGCCGGCCGAAGCGCATTTTCTCCAGCTCTAGGTAGTTGGTGGCGATCTCCACTTCGCGGCGGAGCGGCGCCGTCGCGGCCTTCGATGATTCGAGGATGCCCCGCCGACCCCGGCGAAAGCGGCCGCCAGAAAAATACCGAATGGACCGAGCCGCTTCACTGCTGGTATTGGAAGTTCGGATCCAAAACCGGCTCGTAAACTTTGCTTTCGGCGAAGAGCCGGAAGAGTTCGGAGTCAATCTTGCCGCCTTTGACTTCCATCTCGAGAATGTCCAAGGCGCGATCGACCGGCACGGCCTTTTTGTACGGGCGGTCGGCGGCGGTCAAGGCGTCGAAGATGTCGGCGATGGTCATGATGCGCGTTTGGACCGGAATTTCTTCGGCCTCGGCGGAGGTCGGATAGCCGGAGCCGTCGAGTTTCTCGTGATGCTTGGCGGCGATCTGCGGCACGTTCGCCAACTTCTTGCCCCAAGGAATCTGCCGGAGAAAGTCGAAGGTGTGAGTCACGTGGCTTTGGATCTCGGCGAATTCCTCGCGAGTGAGCGAGCCGCGCGAGACGGACAAAGCCTTTAGCTCGTCGCTGAGCAAGTACGGGTGCTTTTCCGTCCGCATGTTGCGATAGGTGAGGTTGGCGATGTCCTTCAACTTCTCAAAGCCGCCTTGTTCAAGAACCGTCGGCTCGTTGGCCTTGGTGATGAAGTTGAGGTAGGTCTCGAGCTCGGTGACTTTCTGGTTCTTTTCGAATTCGAAGGTGTACGGGTTGGCGCCCATCGGAAAGTGGTCGGGAGTCTGCAGGTACTCGATCACCCGTTTCAGATAGTCGATCTCTAAGCCGGCGCGGATCAAGTCGAAGCGGGTGAGGAGGCGGTCCATCTCCCAGGGATAGAGCTTTTTCGCCTTCACCAAGACGTTCTCTCGAACGCCCAGCTTACCCACGTCGTGGAGGAGCGAGGCGTAGCGGATTTCTTTAATCTGGTCTTGATTGAAGGTGGCGTTCTTGTAGAGGCCGGTGTCGGTCTTGTTTAAGACCTCGGCCATGGCGACGGTCAAGTGGGCGACGCGGTGCGAGTGACCGCTAGTGGTCGGGTCCCGCTGTTCGATCGCGGTGACCGATGCATTGACGAAGCCGTCGAAGAGCTCCTGGATGTTCTGCTGCATGTTGGCGTTTTCGAGGGCGATGCCGGCTTGCTGGGCGACGATCTCGGCCATCTCCTGGTCGACCTCGTCGAACGCCACGACCTGGTCGCGGAAGATGTCGGCGCTCGAAAGCTTGGCTTGCTTGTCTTTCTTGCGGTTGATCAGCTGAATGACGCCGATGACGTTGTGGCTGATGTCGAACATCGGCACGGCAAGCATCGAGTGCGACTCGTAGCCGATGCGCTGGTCCCACGTGCGATCGTGGCGGGCCTTGTACGGGTTCTCGGCCGGGTTCGGGCTGAGCTTGTAGAGGTCGGGAATGTTGATCGTCGCTTCGTGGATGCAAGCGTTGCCGACGATCGAGCCTTCGTTGACGGGCATGGTGAATTCGGAGAGATTTTGCTTGATCGAGTGGTTCTGCGTAAAACGGAACTGGATGGTGCCGTCGCGGACGTTGTTGGTCGGCGAGTCGACCGTGTAGATTGAGCCGGCGTCGGCGAAGACGATGTCGCGGACCTTCGAAAGAATCAGGTTGAGGAGCTTCGGGATGTCGCGCTCGCCGTTCAGCTCGCGGGAGATCGACATGACGTATTTGACGTTGTTATTGGCTTCCTCGACCTCTTTCGCTTCGGCGTTCGAATGCGACACCAAAGTTTGGAGGTTGTGGATCGAGCTCAAGATGGATACTAGGTTCATCTTGAAGACGGGCAGACCCAACTGTTGGATGTCGGGACGCCTGAGCTCGGCCGGGAAATCGGCGAAGTCTTCTTCCGTACCGAGGCAGACGATCGAGACTCCGCCTTGCGAAGCCGTGGCGAGGTAAGGCATGCGGCGTTCGAGCGATTTCCAGAGCGTCGGACCCAGAAGGATCTGCGTGAGACCGTCGCGGCTGACGCTGACGACGTCGTCGGCCGGAGTCTCGACGACGTAGACTTTGAACGTTTCCTCGCTCAAAAGCGTGGCGATGACTTCCTCGACGGACGTCATGAGACCCGGCGTTTGGCGCCTGTCGGGGAGCGCGGCCTGTTCGGGAAGTTTGAGCGGTGACGTAGTCATGGACGCGCACGACTCCTGTAAAGGGAGCTTGGTCAGAAGCACCGGGAGAGCTCTTGGGGACGCTTAAGAAAAGGCGAGAGTATGTACATAGTTTATGTTATTTCAGGACCTGTGACCATACCGCCACGTTTCCCGATGCTAGAGGTGCGAAATCCATGGATTTTGGCGTAGTCCTTGACGTTGAGACCACAGGCCTCGATCCGAATACCGATAAGATTATTGAAATCGGCCTATTAGAGTTCGCCGTCGAGGGTAACGAAGCGCCTCACGTCGTGCGTAGTTACGGTGGCCTGCAGGACCCAGGCGTGCCGCTCTCGGAAGAAATCACGCGCATCACTGGGATCCAGACGGCGCACGTCGCCGGGCAGAAGATCGACTGGGCCTTGGTGCGGAGGTTCCTCGACCGCGCGCAAGTGATCGTCGCGCACAACGCCGAGTTCGACCGCGCCTTCATCGCGCGTGTGCCGGAGCTCGCTGATCTGACCAATCACTGGGGCTGCTCGATGCGCCACGTCGACTGGCGGAAGCTCGGCTTCAACTCGCTAGCTTTGAATTACCTCGCCGCCGACCACGGTTTCGTCAACCCGTTCGCCCACCGGGCGCTCTTCGACTGCGCTACGACGTTTAGGTTGATCGGCCCGCACTTGAACGACTTGATCATCCGGAGCTACGAGCGCGAGTACCTGCTGAAGGCGGTCAATTCGCCGTTCGAGTCGAAGGACACGCTGCGCCAGCGCGGCTACCGTTGGGACCCGGAAGAGCGTTGTTGGAGCCGAGTGGTAACCGCCACCGAGCTGACGGAAGAACGGGCGTTCTTGGCCGACCACGTCTACAAGGGGCGCGGCGAGCCGCTCGCCGTGGAGAGAACGGCCTGAAAGACGGCAAGGCGAAACACCCGTCGCTCAGCGCCCTGCTCGAGGGTGGGAAGTTCCCCGCGTTAGGCGACGAGGGGAAGTACAAGAAGCGTCTGGAAGACCTGCAGCTCAGCATGCTGCGCATTGAGCAGGCGGTTTGGAAAGACAAGAGCCGCGTCATCATCGCCCTCGAGGGCTTCGACGCCTCCGGCAAGGGCGGTCTGATCCGCCGGCTCGTCGCCTCCCTCGACCCGCGCGGCGTCATCGTTCATCCGATTGCGGCGCCGTCCGCGGAAGAGCAAGGCAAGCATTGGCTTTACCGCTTCTGGCGCCGCCTGCCGAAGGCGGGCACCATCGCCGTCTTCGATCGGACCTGGTACGGCCGCGTCCTGGTCGAGCGCGTCGAGGGCCTAGCCAAGAAGGACGAATGGCGTCGGGCCTACGACGAGATCAACGAGTTCGAGCGCATGCTTGCCGACGACGGCGTCCAGATCATCAAAATCTTCTTAGGCATGTCGAAGGACGAGCAGTTGAAGCGCTTCGAGGAGCGGTTGAAAGATCCCTACAAGCAATGGAAGCTGACGGCCGACGACCTCAGGAACCGCAAGAAGTGGGACGCCTACGTCGAGGCCGTCGACGAAATGTTCGAGGAAACCGACAAAAAACGCGCCCAGTGGCATCTAGTGCCGGCCGACGACAAGAAGTATGCCCGCCTAACCGGCTTGGAAATCATCGCCGAGACGCTTCACGGCAGCATCGAGGCGTTCGAAGACAGCGTCAAGAAGCACACGGCGCAGTCGATCAAACAGGCGTTGAAGGACTTGGGCGTCGACGACGTTTGATCAGGG
>JAYWBY010000295.1:0-5262 GCA_043781115.1 Pseudomonadota bacterium | reverse complement strand
CGGCGGCGGCGGCGAAGCGCTCTTTCTCTTTCGGCGTTTGGGGTAGGATCGCCGGCATCGGCGTCGGGCGGCCGTTGCCGTCCAAGGCGACGAACGTGCAGTAAGCGCTCGCCGTGTGATGTTGTTCCCCCGAAATCGGGCTAAACGCCGTGACCTTGACGCCGATCTCGCAGCTGGTGCGCGAAGTGTAATTCACGCTGGCGTCGAGGCAGACGATCCATCCCATGGAGACCGGCGCCAAGAAGTGCATGGCGTCGATCGACGCCGTGACCACGGCTTTGCCGGAATGCCGCATGGCGCAAGTCGCCGCGGCGATGTCGACCCAGGCCATCACCTCGCCGCCGAAGGCCGTGCCGTGGGCGTTGGTGTGCTGCGGCCGAACGTGATGCTCCTGGTGCGTGGCGCTGGCGCTTGGCGGCTTGCCTTCCATGTCTCTCAGACCGTCCTTTCGCCGCCGACCACGGTGACCCGATTTTTGCCGGCACGTTTGCTGTCGTACATCGTTTCATCAGCCATCTTGAGCAGCGTCTCCCGGTCCCGCCCGTGGTCGGGGAAAGCCGCGACACCGATGGAGGCGGTGACCCGGGCGGTGGCGCCGCCGTCGAGCACGAACTCCTTCTGCTCGATCCGACGTCTGACCCGCTCGGCCGCCAAGACGGCCTTGGCGCAAGACGCGCCGAGGAGGACGACGACGAACTCGTCACCGCCGTAGCGAATCGCCACGTCGACCTCGCGGACGGCGTCTTGCAGCACGTCCGCGACTTGCTTTAGAACGGCGCTGCCAGCGACGTGCCCGTGCTGGTCGTTGATCGGCTTGAAGCCGTCGAGGTCGAGGAACAGCAGGCAAAACTGCGTTTGAAAGCGGTCAGCCCGGCGGAGCTCGGCGTCGAGGGCGATCTCGAGATAGCGGTAGTTGTAGAGCCCCGTGAGGTCGTCCTTGTAGAGCATCGCCTGCGTTCGGTCGAGGGTCTTGAGCGAACGGCTTTCGCTTTGCATGGCCTTGACGAAGTACTCGAGCATCGACTCGTTCAAGCGCTTGCGGCCGGCGCTTTCGGTGGCCTCCGGCGCGGATTCCCAAAACACCAAGCAGCCTTCGGGAGAGTGGGCGTCTTCGATCAACGTCACGGCAAGGTCGCGGCCCTCGACGTTGACGTGGGCCAACCCCTCGCGCACTTCCGCCAAGCGCGAGCCCGAAGCGCCCAGCGCGGCACCGAGACCGACCAGGACTTCCTCGGTCATCGGCAGGGTACCGTCGACGGCGATTACCCGGCGTTTCAAAGTGAGCTTCGAGCCTTTGCCGGAAACTTTGGCGCAGTCGAGCGACGCGACGCCGAAGTGCTTGTACACGGCCTCTCCGAAGCGCCGAACCAGGGCTTTGATGCCCGGAGCCCCGCTGAATCCCTGCGCCGCGTCTTGCGCTAGGCGCAAGGCGTCGATGGCCGCGGTAGCCTGGTCATCGCTAAGAGGCGCGTTTGTCGTCCGGGGGGTATTCATGCCTCAAGATTATAACAAGCCCCAGGGGTTAAGCCTAGCTTCCGCCGCCGCCGGAAACGACAAATAATTCCTGTATATACGGCCCGACGAGGAGGTGGATCACGGCGCCGACGGCGAGAAAAGGGCCGAACGGGATCGCCGACTTGAGGTTGAGCCTTCGGGTAAAGAGCATGACCGCCAGGCCGCCGACCGCACCCATGATCGAACCGTAGAAAATCGTAGGAATAATAGCCTGATAGCCCAGCCAACCGCCGATTCCGGCGAGCAACTTCACGTCCCCCATGCCCATGCCGACTTCCTTCCGGACCAACCAATAGAGCCAAGCGATGCCATACAGGCTGGCCCCGCCGGCCAAGACGCCGATGAGCCCGCTCGTCCAGTCTAGGTCTGGGTGAATAAGCACGACGGCGGGAGTCAGTGCAATCATCGGCAAACTGATGACGTCCGGAATGATCATGTGGCGCCAGTCGATGCCGGAACAAACGAGCAGCAGCGAGATCAACGTCGCGGCATGGAACGCTCGGATGATATTGGCGTTATCCCATTGGATCAAGCCACCGTTGGTGAACCCGGCGAAGGGAAACTTCCAGTAAATGACGACGAAGAGGCAACCGGTCAGCGCCTCGACCAACGGGTATTGGATGGACAGGCGCGTCCCGCAGCATTTCGCCTTTCCGCGCAGAAGCAGCCAGCTGATGATCGGGAAGTTGAAGTAGGCCGGGATCGGCGCGCCGCAGGACCGACAGACCGAACGTTTATGCGTGAAAAACGTCCCTTCCGGGATGCGAAAAATGCAGACGTTGAGAAAGCTGCCGATGATGCAGCCGAAGACTAGCGCGATCCAGGTCATGGGCGAGATGAGATAGGACACGAACTGAAGTGCGAAAACCGGCATCGGGATCCAGACCTTTTACTGTCAATCACCTAGGACATCAGTTAGTTTTATCATCATTTTCGGGAGGGCGCCTCAAGATCGCCACGCCAGCCAAAATCGATCGCCGCGTTCTCGACAAGCTCGAATGGCCCGAGCTCGTGGCGACGCTCGCGGGTTTCTGTCAGACCGATGACGGCCGCGCTCAAAGCCTCGAACTCGTGCCGTCGCTCGACCAAACGGCGACACTCGAGCGCTGGAGCTTGGTCGATCCGCTCAAGGTCTTGGCCCAGCAGAATTATCGGCCGCCCATCGGGGCGCTGGTGCCTCTCGGCGCCATCTTCCGCGCCGCCGGCCTCGGCCAGATGCTCGACGGCGAGTCCCTGCGCGCGGTCGGGAATCTACTCGACTCGACGCGGGCGGTGCACGCCTTTGCCTCGGACTTCGCCAACCGCTGCTCGACCTTGCGCCGGGTCAAAGGCCAGATTCTGCCGATGCCGCACTTGGCGCAAGCGATCAACCGCGCTGTCGGCCCGTCGGGCGAGCTGCTCGACGACGCGTCCGAGCACCTGACGCGCATTCGCCGGCAGAAGCTCACTCTTCGCCGCCGCATCGAAGAGTCGGTGACCAAGCTCATCCACGACGACAAGGATCTGACGACTTATCTGCAGGACGACTTCTTCACGGTGCGTTCGGAGCGCTACGTCGTGCCGATGAAGCTCGACGGCCGCGGCCGGGTCAAGGGCGCCATCCTCGACACTTCGACCAGCGGTCAGACGCTCTACATCGAGCCGGCGGCCATTGCGCCAATGAACGACCAGCTACTCGAGTTCGACCTCGAGGAGAAGCTCGAGATCGCCCGCATCTTCCGCGAGCTGAGTTCGATGGTGGAGGTCGACCGCGAGACCCTAAAGAGCAACTACGGCGAGTTGATCCAGCTCGATTTTTTGGCGGCTCAAGCGCAGTTGGCGTCGGAGATCGCCGCCGGCCCCGTGAAGCTCAGCGACCGCCCGGGCATCGACCTCCGTGACGCCCGCCATCCGCTCTTGAAGAAGAACAGCGGTCGCACGCCGATCGGCAACACCATCGAGTTGAAAGACTCGCAGAGCGTCTTGATCATTTCGGGCCCGAACGCCGGCGGCAAAACGGTCGTCTTGAAGACGGTCGGCCTCCTCCACCTGATGGCGAAAGCCGGGCTGCTCTTGCCCGCCGAGCCCGACTCCGAAGTCTACCTCTATGACCACGTCTACCTAGAGATGGGCGACGCTCAGAATTTGAGCGCGAACCTCTCGACGTTTTCGGGCCATTTGACGGGGCTGAAGCCCATCCTCGAGCAAGCCACGGGCAAGGACTTGGCGCTCCTCGACGAGCTCGCCGTCGGCACCGACCCCGAGACGGGCGCAGCCATCGGCACCGCGATTTTGGAAGAGTTGGCGAAGCGCCGCGTCACCTCGCTCGTCACCACGCATTATGACGCCTTGAAGGGCCTGGCGGTGAGCGACAACCGCTTCCGCAACGGTTCGATGGAGTATTCGCTCGGCAACCTGAAGCCGACTTACAAATTGATCCTCGACATCCCGGGCCAGAGCTACGGACTCGAGGTCGCCGAACAGATCGGTTTGAAACCCGAAGTCTTGGCGAGGGCGAAAGAGTTGCGCGGCGGGAAGGCTTCGAACCTCGACCTGGCGGTTAGCGAGCTGATGCGCGCCAGAGACGATGCGCGCCAGGTAACGGCCGCTCTCGCCAAGGAACGACTAGATGCCGCGGCCGAGAAGGCCCGCTGGCAACAGGAAGTCGAACTGTTGAAGGAGCAACGGAGAAAGACTTCGCAGCAGCTCGCCGACAAGTTCGAGGGCCAGGTTTCCGCCATGAAGGCCGAATACGACGAGCTGGTGAAGAAGCTCCGCCAGACGGTGAAGGAAGCCGCCCAGGGCACGACCCCGACCGGGCTCCGCGACGACGTGCTCGAAGGTCGGCGCGGCGCCGAGAAGGCCCTGAGAGATCTGGACGGAGTCGTCAACGAGCTCTCTGCGGGCTATGACCCGGGCGACAAACTCCCCGGTCAGCCTGTGACTCGCGGCGATCTCGAGCCAAACTCACCGGTGTACGTCTTGCCGTTGAAGAAGGCGGGGAAGGTCCTCCGCCTCGGCGCCGGCAGCGACGAAACGATCGAGGTGGAAGTCGGCGTCATCAAGCTGCGCGTCTCCCTCCACGACCTCCGTCTCTTGAGCGCCGGCGAGGTTCCCGGCGGAGACAAGAAGAAGGCCGCCAAATCCCCAGGCCCGCGCCTCGCCCCACAACCGGCTGCGGCCCCGAAGCCCAAAACCGAGATCGGTTTGGTCATTCAGACTCCGCTGAACAGCACCGACCTGCGCGGCAGGGACGTGACCGGAGCCATCGAGGCCGCTTGGAACTTCATCGACCGCGCGCTGCTCCGAGGAGAAGAGTCCGTCATCTTGATCCACGGCCACGGCGAGGGAACGTTGAAGGCGGCCGTCCGCGACGCGCTCCGGAACAATTGCCCCTACGACATCCGCTTCCGCCCTGGACTCGACCAGGAAGGTGGCGACGGCGTCACCGTTGTGCTCCTAAAAATTTAATTATTTCAAATAGATGCGGCGGACTGTTCGAGCTGGGCAGGATCCGCGCCTTGCGATAGATTCGTCGCATCGAAATTCCATGAAGGACTGAGCCCATGGCCAAGGTCGCCCCGAAGAGCAAGCTGCGCATCGTCGAAGTTCCGGAAGCGGCGGTCCTCGCCGACTACCGGATCGCTTACATGAGCCGGCAAGCCAGCTTGATCGGCCGCAAGGAAGTGCTGACCGGCAAAGCCAAGTTCGGCATCTTCGGCGACGGCAAAGAGATTGCCCAGATCGCACTCGCCAAGACCTTCCAGC
>JAYWBY010000294.1:0-5274 GCA_043781115.1 Pseudomonadota bacterium | reverse complement strand
ACTTTGCGCAACGAGTAGCCGGTATCCACGGCGTCGTAAATGCCGTTGAAGTTGATATCGGTAAAAGACGCGTAGCTGACACCGCCAGCTGGGCAGTCGGCGTCACCAACCGCGAGCGTCGTCGAGACGACGACGGCGTTGCCTCCCCTGGCTCCGGCGGCGCCGTCGGCGCCGGCCGTGCCGTTGCAGATTTTCTTGCTCTCTTGCTCGGTGTCGACACCAGCGTCATAGACATTGTTGTCGTTGACGTCGGTGTAGGTTGCGATTTGCGTGCCGCCCGCCCCGCAGTCCTTGTCGCCGATGCCGACGGTCGACGTCGTCACTCTGGCATGAACGGTAATGGTGGATGAGCCGGTGTCGCTTGCGCCGCCTGGTGCAATGGCGGCTGAATAGGTACGGACGTCAATTTTCGCCTTCCTCGCGCAGCTGGCGAGAGAAGCGACACATAAAGTTGCCACCACGGTTTGCAGTGTGCCGAATTTGAGCATGTTAAATCCTCCCTTTCAGGACGACCGAAAAACATTCTCTAGGTTTCGGCGACACATTTGCTTTCGAAGGGAGAAAGCAAGGCGCATGCCGGAGGCCTCGCAAGGCAATAAATTCAATAATATTGAATAATTGATAACGCGGAGAGAGAAATTGGAAGTGTCAAAAGAGCAGGTACTCTCCTTGGTGAAATTGATAGGACAACTGCGTAATACATTGTTAGTTCAGCCTTATTTCTTCACGCGAGGAAGGAGCATATTGTTTTTTTCGAACAAAATTGGTTATTTATGAATTAACATTTTAGATTTATTAATGAAAACTGAGTTGAGTCGCTCCACACATTTCTGCGATTTTCTGTCTAAACCTGAGGAATTCTCGACGGAGCGCCAATTAGCCCTCGCCATCGTCACTCTAATATCCCGAAATCCGAGTCATTTTTGGCAATTTTCCTAAGTGCTCAGACTCTTAAGGCGATGAGCCGAGATAATCAATAATAGGAGTCGATCGAGTGCACAGTCCCAAAGACCAACAACCGCGCTTCGGCCGATGGCTTACCGCCCTAGTGTGGCTGGTGCTCAGCTGCGCGCCGAAAAATAAGGATCACAGCGACGTCAGAAGCGCTGCACCGGAGGCTCCCGCGAGCGACGCTTCGACGACACCCGCTGACGACGCGGGAGAAACCGACGCCGGCGACTTCCACGCCTCGCAGCCCCCAACCGAGATCTCAGGCGTCAATCTCGTCGAACTCGATTACGACAACGCGAGGGTCAGTTGTAACTTCACCCAAGCCTCTTCGAAGACCACGACCGTCGATTGCGCCGCGGTCGCCGCATTGCCGGACGGCAGCCAGGTGCTTCCCAACACGATTAAAAAGGGCGTCGCTCTTTCGTGGACTCCCCCAAAGCTCGTCGAGGGTGTCGCCACTACGAATTGCGCCGTGTCGCCGGATACCTTGCGCTTCACTTGTTCCGTGGCGCAAGCGCCAAGTTCGCCGTTGGCGAAACTCCAATATGACTTACAAGTCAGCGACACCGGCCACGCGGCGCCGCGAACCGAGACGACCTTCGTCGTCTTGCCTTACTCGGTCGGCGTTTCGGCCGGATTGGTGCCGGCGATACCCTTTGCCTATGACACGGGCGACAAATCCAAGACGGGCTTTGGTCTGACGGACAGCCCACCGACCAAGCGGGGCATGCAGTTGCTCAGCATCCCAGCCAGCGCCTTCCGCACCAGTCGTTCTTACGAAGAAATTTGCGTAATCGGAGACAACGTCTTTTTTCAGAGCGACACCATCATCTACAAATTGGCGGGGGATAAAGTCGAATTCTTCGCCGGCAGCCCGCCGATCACCACCGAGGGAAATGTGAGCGAACTCTTCGGAGGCGACTCGCGCTTTGACGCCGGTGTATTTGGCGCCATGACTTGCAATGCCAACGGCACCATCTTTTCCAGCGGACTGTTGACCATCACTTCCATAAGTACCACGGGCAAGCCCACGATCCTGATGAGGTTCCCCAGGAAAAAAGGCCAAAAAAGACCTTTGCTAGCGACGAACTCCAGCGGCGCGCTGATCTACCTCGATCCGATAGACCTGGCCTTGAAACGCCTGGGTCCGGCGGCGCTGGCGGCGCCTTCGCCGACTCCGGAGGTCGTGGTCCTTGGACCCGCCACGAACAACTTGCTGACGGACGCCACCAAGCCGACCAATGCCTTGGCGTTTGCCGACGACGGTAAAATTTACCGGACGTTCAAAGACGTACCCATGCTGAGGATCATCAGTCCGGATAAGACTTATGATCTGCCGTTGGCTCCAGGCTTCGCGCCCCTAAAGCTGGTGATTTATGGCGGCAAGCTACTCATCGGCGGCACGCGCCTGGCCAAGGCCGAACTCTACCAGTTAGGTAGCGACGACAAGTTGACCCCGCTCGAGTTCACGACCGACGACCCCCATTTCGAGCACTGGGTCAACGGCTTGACGACCGACAAGTCCGGGGCCCTGCTGCTCTCGACCGGCGGCGGGATGTACCGCATGACGGCGGGAGTTTTCAAGCAGCTCATGCCGGAAGCGGGCACCGCCGGATTCTGCGACAAGCCGCGCGAAGCGCTCTCGACCGTGCTCTCCGGCATCAAGTACCTCACGGCGTCGGCTTCTGGCGCTTGGTATTTCGACGCGGAAAACGGGCGTTTCGCCGAGATTTTCGTCGACAAGGGCAAGGCCTTCGTCGCCAACCGCTACGTTGAGGAAAAAGACGGAAAGTGCCAGAACGCTCTGCA
The DNA here is from genome assembly GCA_043781115.1 of Pseudomonadota bacterium. Taxonomy (GTDB): domain Bacteria; phylum Bdellovibrionota_B; class Oligoflexia; order Oligoflexales; family CAIYRB01; genus CAIYRB01. The sequence goes on along the minus strand of JAYWBY010000294.1, from coordinate 2,514 downwards.
AGACATCACGACTTGGCTACAAGGTCGATTTAGTGTCACCGCCGACAAATCGCTAGTCGTCCCCAATTATGGCGATAACTTCATTCAGAAGATTTCGCCCGACGGCACTATTTCGAGGCTCGCCGGCTGCGGCGATGACGACCCCAACGATTGCGACGCCGACCCGACGGACGGCATGCCAGCGGATGGGGCGCCGGTGACCAGCCCGATTGACGCGCTGGCCACCGACGCAGGCATTTTCTTCATGACACAGGGCTCCGCCGCGACGCCCAAAAGCGATCAACTCTTTCAAATTCGAACGGACGGAACCCTGTACCGCTTGGCCGGCGATCGTCATGGTCTCGGCCTAGACCCCAAGGACACGACGGTGGCCCGCGATGCCAAGCTCGAAATCACAAGCTTCGCCCGCTCGCCGGACGGCGCGATTTTCTTAGCGTCCTTTGACGGGAATCAAATCTTCAAGATCGACACCGACGGAACGCTGGCGCTAATAGCTGGGACGACCGAGGCAATGCCGTTGACCGGCAATGACATTCCGGCGCTGCACGCCGCTCTGGGAGGGCCGAGTCAGCTTTCGGTCACCAACGACGGGACCGTGTATTTCATCGACGGGATCAACCCGGCAGTCGTGCGCCGCCTCGATCCTGATCCGGCGCTGGGCGTCAACGGCTACCGCGTCTCAACGTTCTTCGGTGGCAGCAACCTCAGCTTTTGCGGCACCGGCTCGCTCGGCGGGACGGCCGCGACCGGATCGTTGCTCGACGCGGTCCAGGCGAGCCTCGGCGTTCTTTGCGCCGGCGACCCTACCTCAATCGCGATCTTCGACACCTGCCCCGCGGCAGGAGGAAAAACGCGGATCTTGATTGGGCAGGAATTCAGCTTCGACTCCAATATCATCGAAGTCGCCACGGGTTGCCGTACAAATAACTGATTTAATTAAATAATTTGGCCGACCGGTCAATGAATCCCCAAACCTGCCGAAACCACCTACGAGAGTCTTTGGGACTTCTCGTGAGGTCGCGCCGGTGCAGCAGTCTTATAAATCACTTTGGCGGAAGCCCGCCCATTGGTTCGGCGCCAAGGCGATGCGGCTGTTTTGTTTGCTGACGGTGCTTATCGCCGCCCTATTCGCCGCGGCCTCGAGCTCGCGGGTCGGCGTTGTTTTGGAACAGCAAACGTCGCATCGCTGGCTCTTTAACATCCGCTCGCTCCTGGGAAGGGATCCCGTCCTCGATCCGCGCATCAAAGCGTTCGCGCTGGACGACCCGACGCTCGCTTACCTTAAGGGATCGCCGCCGAGCCTCGAGCTGTGGGGCCGTCTGCTGCAGAGTCTGGCGCTGGCAAAGCCCAAGGTCATTTTGATCGACAAACTTTTCGACATGTTGGGCGAAGACGCCGAGACACGCCAACGTTTCGTCGAGACGCTCAAGAGCTTGCCGGCACCGGTCTATGCCGGCGCCTTCCTCTCTGATTTGCCCATCGACGGACGGGCGCCTTTGCCGCCGCGCGGCATGGCGCTTCGGCACTACCTCGACTCGCGCGGCGCGTCGGACGCCGACCAAACGGAATTTCGCCATGTTTTCGGCCCAGATCCGTCCGTGCTCGACGCCTTCGCGGGAGTCGGCAACCTGCGCCACGAAGGCGCCGGCTACTTCCGCCCGCTTGCGAAAGTCCTCACCGCCGATGGCCCCGTCTCTCTGCCGCATCTGGCTCTCTATGCCGCCGACGACGTCGTCTGGAACCAGACGGGACTGAAGATCAACGGCGCTAAAGTGGCCCTGGCGGAGGACGGCACGGTCCTAGCAAACTTGGGCAAGCCCGCCGACTATGCCCGCAAGATTTTCAGCCTCCTTGCCGCCATTCAGTACACCTCGCAAGGCAAACAGATTCCAGTGGTTAAGGAAGGCGACGTCGTCCTGATTTTACCTGCGATGCATACGGGGCACGCCGACTGGTTCAGCGGACCGCAAGGGTCGGTGCCGGGCGGATATGCCGTGACGGCGATGATCAACAGCGTCTTGACGGGCCGTTGGTTGCGGCTCTTCGACAGACTTTGGTGGCTGAGTGGCGTCTTTGCCGCGCTGGGCGGCTTGCTTGCCGCGAGGGCCCGAAGAGTCTGGGTCATTGCCGCCTGTTTGGCGGCTCAATTGAGCTATTTTGGGCTGGTCGTCGCCGCCTTCCTTTGGTTTGGCGCCGTGCTGCCGTTGATGCTGCCGGAGGTTGCGCTGGTGACGACCTGTGTCTTGATTTTTGCGAGCCGGGTCGTCAACGACCGGATCGACGAGCTGCGAATGCAGACCGAGCTGGTTGCCGCACAACTCATCCAAGACAATTTGTTTCCGCCGAAGGACGAGCTCTTCCCGGGGCTGCGCTTGCTCAGCCACCACGCGCCGAGCGCGGAATGCTCGGGCGACCTCTGGGCCCGTATGGTGCTCGGTCCGGGTCGCTACCGGATCCTGGTCGGGGACGCCACCGGCCACGGCGTTCCGGCTGCGCTCGTCTCGTCCCAAGCGC
>JAYWBY010000293.1:0-5276 GCA_043781115.1 Pseudomonadota bacterium | reverse complement strand
TCGAAGCTGGCGCCGAGGCCGCGATATACCATCGCAGCGACGAATTTTACAAAGTCTTCCGTCGCTCCGCCGAACTCTTAATGCCACTTTTTGGCATTAAGAGCCACCCCATCATTTTGGCCTCGTCGGGCACCGGCGCCATGGAGGCTGCGTTCACCAACCTGACCGACGCCGGCGACGAGGTCGTCGTCGTCAATGGAGGCAAGTTCGGCGAACGGTGGGAGAAGATGGCCCAGGCCTTCCAGTGCCAGAATGAAGTGGTCAAGGTCGAATGGGGCATGGCCCCTTCCGCCGCGAGCATCATCGCTGCCGTCGCCAAGCAAAAGCAAACGAAGGTCGTCTTCGTCCAAGCCAACGAAACGTCGACCGGCGCTTACTACAAGATCGAATCCTTGGTGAAGGAGCTCCGGAAGTCTTTCAAGGGTCTTATCGTGGTCGACGCCATTTCGTCACTCGGCGCCCATGCAATGAAGATGGACGAATGGCAAATTGACGCGGTCGTCGCCGGCAGCCAAAAGGGCTTCGGCTTGCCGCCCGGCTTGGCGTTCATCGCCCTTTCCGAGCGCGCCTGGGGTCAGCTGTCGACGCGCCCGCGCTTTTATTTCGACTTGAACAAAGAACGCAAAGGCCAGCAGGGCGAGGGCCGGTCGGCCTGGACCCCCGCTTCGAGCCTCGTTTTTGCGCTTCGAGCCGCGCTCGAGATGATGAACACCGCCGGCTTCGACAAGGTCGTCGAGCACCACGCGAGCCTGGCACGCGCCGCTCGCGCTGCCACCACCGCGATGGGACTAGAGCTCTTCGCCAAGACCGCGCCGTCCGACGCCTTGACCGCGATCACGGTCCCCGCCGGGGTGGACGGCCAAAAGCTGGTAAAGCGTCTTCGCCAGCGCTTCGGCATGTTCTTCGCCGGGGGCCAGGACGAGCTAAAAGGCAAGATCGTGCGCTTCGCCCACTTGGGATTCGTCAACCGTTTCGACCTCATCGACGGCGTCGCCGCCCTCGAGTTTGCTCTCCACGAAGAGGGCTTCCCCCTCGATCTCGGCCAAGGCGTGCGCGCCGCCATGCGTTCCCTCGCAAGCCCTTGAAGTCCCTGCCGGGGATTGATAACCTGGCGACCTTGAATTAATCGGAGGGTGCCGCCGTGAAGGTCCTCGTGCTGTTGAAGCAAACCCCAGACACTGAGTCGAAAATCCGCATTAGCGCCGACGGCACCAAGCTCGAGGCCGGCGACACGAAATACATCATCAATCCTTACGATGAATTCGCCATCGAAGAAGGGTTGAAGATCAAGGAGAAGGCCGGCGCCGGAGAAGTGGTCATCGCCAGCTTCGGTCCCGACTCGGCCAAGGAGCTGATCATCAAGGGCCTCGCCATGGGCGCCGACCGCGGCCTCCTGGTGTCAAACGAAGGTTTGGAGGCGGCCGACTCGCTCACCACTGCCAAGATCCTCGCCGCGGCGATCAAAGCCGAGAACGCCGACATCGTACTTTGCGGCAAGCAAGCGATCGACGACGACAACATGCACGTCGGCATCATGGTCGCCGAGCTCCTGAAGTGGCCGCACGTCAACGTCTGCACCAAGTTGACGTTGAACGGCAAGACCGCCACCGCCGAACGCGAAGTCGAGGGTGGCCAAGTGGAAGTCTACGAAGTGGGTCTCCCCGCCGTCTTCGGCGCCCACAAATCGCTGAATACTCCTCGCTACGCTTCGCTCCCCGGCATCATGAAAGCCAAGAAGAAGCCGCTGGATTTGAAAAAGCCCGGCGATTTGAGCCTCGACGCCAACGCCTTGAAGAGCGGCATCAAATCGCTCGTCAAAGGCTACACGCCGCCTCCCGAGAAGCCGGCCGGCAAGATGTTCAAGGGAGAAGACGTCGCCGTCATGGTCGACAACGTGGTGAAGCTCTTGCGCGAAGAAGCCAAAGTCCTTTAACGGACCGCTGACTGAAGGGAAGATCCGATGAAAGTTTTGGTTTTCGTCGAGCAACGGGACAACAAGATCAAACACTCCGCGCTAGAGGCGCTCTCCGTCGGCGCTCGTTTGGCCGGAAGCTCTGCCGATTGCGCCGCGGTCCTCGTGGGCTCCGGAGTCGAAGGACTCGCCGCGCAGCTGAAGGACCACGGTTGCGACACCGTGCACGTCGTCGACGGCGCCGACTTCGGCAAGTACAACCCGGCGAATTACGCCGCGGCGATTGAAGCCGCGATAAAGGCTCACGGGGCGAAGGTCGTCGTCGGCACCGCTTCACCGATGGGCCGCGACGTCTTGCCGCGGCTCGCCGCGCGTTTTGACGGCGCCATTCTCACTGACCTCACCGCCGTCGAGGCCCAAGGCGACAAGCTCGTCGGCGTCAAACCGATGTACGCCGGCAAGTGCCTCGCCAAGGTCGAAACGCAAAACGCCGCGGTGCAATTCATCTCGGTTCGCCCGAACGTCTTCAAGGCCGAGAACACCGGCAAGGGCGCCGCAACCGTCGCCAAACTCGCCGTGCAAGCGCCGACCGACAGCCGCATCAAGACCCTCGAAATCCGCAAGGGCTCGAGCGAGAAGGCGGACTTGACGGAAGCGACCTTCATCATCTCGGGTGGCCGCGCCATGGGCAACGCCGAGAACTTCAAAGTCTTGAACGCCTGCGCCGACGTCATCGGCGCCACCGTCGGCGCCTCGCGCGCCGCCGTCGACTCCGGCTACGCCCGCCACGACATGCAGGTCGGCCAGACCGGCAAGACCGTCAACCCAAACCTCTACATTGCCTGCGGCATCAGCGGCTCGATCCAGCACATGGCCGGCATGCGGACGTCGAAGGTGATCGTCGCGATCAACACCGACCCTGAGGCGCCGATCTTCAAGATCGCTACCTACGGGATCGTCGCCGACCTTTTCAAGGCGGTGCCGGTGATGACGGAGAAGTTGAAGGCGCTGCTGGATAAGTAAACGCGGAGACGCGGAGAGTTTTTACCGCGGAGTGCGCGGCGCGGGTGGCTGGCCGGCCTGAAAAGTCCTCCGCGAACTCCGCGTACTGCGGTTTAATGTCTCCGCGCCTCCGCGTTAAACCTGCCCGTCTCCAAGAACCGTAAGGTCGCCTCCAGACACTTCGGAAAATACACCGCGGTGTGCATCGCATTGACCACCAAGTGATCGGCTTGGCCTTCCGTCTGCGTGTCCTTCACCCGCACCAGGTGATCGAAGCGGGCGGCAATGACGCCAAACTCGACCCCGGTCAGGGGCGGCAGCGTGGCCACGAAGCTATCGGGCCGCGCCGCCATCTGGTCGATGATACCGACCACCGACTTCAATAATCCGCCCCAGCGTCGCGCCGCGCCAACTCCGCGGTTGGGTGGCGCGACGAGGACGATGCGGCCGACTTTGGTGGGCCGAAATGCCAGCATCGCGCAGCGAATGATCGTCGTGCCCATGCTGTGACCTACGAGGTGAATCACACACACGCACGGACGGGTCCGTGTCTTGGGCTTTGAGCGTTTCCACGAGTTGCCCGGCGTGGACTTCGATCGTGTCCTTGAAGCTCGGGTAGCGCCAATTCAAGACGCGGAAACCGTGCTTTTCCAAACGCGCCGCCAAAGGCGCCATAATGTGCGGCCCGGCGGCGAAGCCATGTACGAGAACAACGAGCTCGCCGTCTTTTTCGAGACTCATTGCAAGGCCTGGCGAAACTCTGGCGAAGCCATCACTTCCTTTGGGCTCCCCGCCTTCACTAGTCGGCCCTGATCGAGAAGAAGCAGCACGTCAGCGCTTTCGGCCGCGGCGCTCCGGTGCGCGATCGTCACGACGACGGCGCCCCGTGAGGCGAGTTCGCGTAAGAGCTGATAGATCGTGCGCTCTACTTCCGGATCGAGCGCGGACGTGCCTTCGTCGACCAAGATGAACGGCTTTTGCTGGTACCAAAGTCGCGCCAAGAGTATGCGTTGCGCTTGGCCGCCCGAAACGCCGACGCCGCCCTCGCCCACTCGCTCGTGGATGCCTCCGCGCTGACCGGCGACGGTCGCGGTCAATTCGACTTTCGCTAGGGCTTCCATGACCCGCGCTTCGTCGAAGGTAGCGTCGGGATAGGCGACGTTTTCCGCTATCGTTGCCGGAAGGAGGAGAACCTTTTGCGGCACGTAGCAAACCGGCGCGCCTGAAACGTCGGAGGCGCAGGTCATTTCTACGGTTCCGGCCTGCGGCGTGAGCAGACCAAGCAAGAGGTTGAACGCCGTCGACTTGCCGGCTCCCGAGGGACCGGCCAGACAGTGAATTTGACCGGCCACGAAGTCGAAGCTGAAGTCCTTCAAGGCCGGTTCGTTCGAGCCGGGGTAAACGGCCGTGACGTTGCGGCAGCTGACTTGGTTTTTGGGGCCGCGTCCAAAGACGGCGTTCGCCGGCGCTTCCCGCCGGTGCCCGGTCAGGAATCCCAAGAGCGACCGCAAACGGTCGACCGCGGCGGCGCCTTCGCGGTTGGAGTTGAGGTAGCGGCCGAGTTTGTCGGCGGCCTGGGAGAGCAGCGCCAACGTCGTGAAGAACGACAGCTGCACCGAGCCCGTCGTCTTGCCCTCGCCAATGTCCTTCAAGGCGATGCAAAGGACGACCGCCATGCAGGCGATCGCCAAACCCTCGAGAGTCGGTCCGGTGCGTGCCTTGACTCGGGCGGCGCGGAGAAATCTCTCGTAAAGAGCGGTCGTCAGCTCGCTCATCTTTTTCGTTTCGATCTTCTCGGTCCGGTAGTGCTTGATCGTCTCGATGCCGAGGAGCCGCTGCTGGAGCCATTCCGTGAGCTGCGAGTAATCGGCGAGCGCCTTCGCGGCGCGGCGCCGAAGAACGCGGCCGATGCGCCCCCCTAGGCCGATCGCGGGGAAGATGCCGAGCGCGAAGATCGCCGTCAGCTTTGGCGACAGCAGCAGCAGCATCACGGCGAAGGCTAAGACCTTGGCACCTTCTCGCGGGAGGCCGCCATAGAAATGGACGAGATATTCGCGCAAGAGCTTGACGTCAGTGGTGATGCTCGCCGACAGCTCGGCCTCTTGAGAACGCGACTCGTCGGTGCGTCTTTGCGCCGGGTCCAGCGCAAGATAGCCGCTCGCCAAATCGTTGCGGAGATTCAGCGAGACGATTTCACTCGCTCGCTCCCACAGAAACCACTGCAAGAGCCCCAACACCGAGCTCACGAAGGCAACAGCGGTCAGAATCAGCGGCAACCGGTGCAAGAGCGAGCCGGCCAACATGCCTTCTTCTCCCGACGCCCAAACGACGACTTGACCGAGGCGCGGACCAAGCAACTGGT
>JAYWBY010000292.1:0-5278 GCA_043781115.1 Pseudomonadota bacterium | reverse complement strand
CCCTTCTTCAGAGATTCCTTCTTTGAAAAATTGGAGGCTGCAGCGCGCCTCAATGGTGCTTCGTTGGCCACTCAGGGGTCAAAGAAAGAGGAATCTCGGAAGAAGGGAACGGCCGGCATAAGCTTCAAATCGAGATAAGTCCCAGTAAAAATTGCGACTTAACCCGCCAAATGCTATCATGGAGCCTGAATCCCCCTCCAAAAATTCACCCAGGAGTCGCCGCGATGGCAAAACGCATTGCCGGATCACTATTGGCGGCCCTTACTCTCCTCGGCGCCTTGGCCTGCAAGGAGCGCTCTTCGTCCTCCACGCTCCGTGACTCCGCGCCGGATCAGTCCGCCAACGCCGGAGCGAGCTTCGGCCCGGAAATCAAAATCACCATGGACCGCCTCCGCGAAGCCGCCTTCGCTCGCTGCCAGGCGCCGTGGCAAAAGCCGGTCGTGACGCCAGTTCCCGTCCTCGACCCGCCCGTTTCCGGAGGCCAAGCGGCGCTCGGGATGACCTACCAGGAAGAGCTGGAGGTGCACGTCCCGAACATCCTCGACAAGAATAACTTCTACCTCTTCGCCAAACCGCGCGCGGCGCTCAACACGCTCGCCGTCGATCTCTACCTCGACCGCGACAACACCGGCGTCTACAAGAACGTCACTTGGGCGAGCGTCGATCCCGACTACACCTCCGACAAGATCACGCCTCCCGTCGGCGACTGCCCGGCGAGCATGCCCGGCGACGAACGAAAGAAATGCGCCCAGGCCGCCATCCCCGACGCCGGTCGCTACCTCACGGAGTTGATCATCGGCCACGTTTCGCCGATGGGCGGCTGGCCGCAGATCTTCGACCTGCGTTCCAGCGCTTACGTGCGCTACTCGGGCTTCCCGCCGATGAACGCCGGGGCTTCGTATCGCCTCGGAGCGCACCGCCTTTGGAGCATCAAGCTCGGCGAGACCGACGCCACCGAGTTCGAGGAGAAGGACTTCACATCTCCCGAGGACTTCCCCGTCGTTCGCACGCTCTTCACCTCCGTCAAGGACGACAAGACGGCGACGGCCATGGTCGTCGTCGAGAGCGAACTCTTCTGCGGCGCGTTGAGCCTCGACATGACGGTCGCCGCGCAGCCGGAGATCGTCACCGACGGGTACTGGTATACGCGCGACGACTTTCACTGGAAGGCGGACTCCAACACTGGACTCGCGGCCTATAGCAGCATGTTCTGGATGAACGAGAAGGACACGCCAGGCTACTCCGGCGACGAAGCCCACGACTCCGACACCATGCGCGTTCACTTCAGCGACGGCAGCGAGAAGGTCCAACCGATCGAGATGCCGACGGCGAAGCTCAAGGTCTATGACTTCAGCGACACCAGCGGCGGCAAGAAAGTCACCGGGTGGTCCCTCGCCAACGAGGACCGCGACCCGCTCAACTACCGCTTCTTCGACGCCGCGCTTGGCGCCTCGAACTTCATCAACCGGGCTAGCTACCGGGTCGACGTACTGGAAAACAGCGTCGAAATGGGCGCCCGCCTCTACGTCCACTGGACGGACGGCGAGTACCTCGACAACGTCGTCGGCGTCTCGACGATCCGCCAGGACATCAAGAAGGCGACCGAGGCGTCGGACTTCGTCCACTTCAAGTACAAGACGTCGGCCTACCTCGAAGGCTACTCAGGCTGCGCCACCGTCCTAGACGCCGCGACCAACCACATCATCCAGCTGAATGCCTGGGGCACGAAGTTCCTGATCGCCGAGTCGAAAGACCACACCGAGCTGAAGCCGATCGGCCTGAAGATGACCAAGCTCGACGGCGGCACGCCGCCCACCGAGGCGGCGACTTACGAATGCGCGCAAGGGGCGACGAAGATCTCGTATTGGCCAGGCTTTGCCTTGGTCAACACCGCACTCTTCAAAGTCGAAAAGATCATCCCCTAGGTAATGCGGCGAGTTTGGCGTTGATGGCCTCGTAGGCGCGGCTGAGCCTCGCCTCGACCTCGGGGTTGTCGACGATGCTCTTCGAACCGACGTGATGACCGTCCGGCGACAGGATCGAGAAGATCGACAGGGCGATCATGCCTTGGTCTAGCGAGATCAAGACGGGAACGACGCGGTTCTTCAGCGGCCCGTCGACATAGTAGCCGTCCATCCAGCCTAATCCCGGCTGGTAGAGCCGATCGGTGGCCGAGAGGTTGTACGCTTCGGTCGGCGACGCCACCGTGCAGAGGTTCGGCTCGCCGACGATGCCGTCGGCCCCCATCGGCATGTTGGGCAAATCCGCGTTGGTTTTGCACGTGCAGCTCGGCGCCGGCATCGTCGGCGTCTTGGAGGTCTGCCCGCAGACACAGGACGAGGCCGAGCTGATCGTCTCGTTCTGTTTGAAGACGTCGGCGAACTTGCCGGCGAGCGTCGCCTCGCGGGCGAAGCTGGCGGCCATGAACGCAGGATGCGGCGTGTAAGCAATGTCCCAGTAGCGCCTTACGTCGGGGTTCTTGATGTCTTCGTGGATCGAAGCGACCATGTCGATGTGGCCGGCGGCGCCGTTGTAGATCGGCAAACCCTCGTCGAAGCTCTTGTCTCCGGTGCGGAACATGCGCAGGCCGCGCACGCCGAAGGCCGATGCCGAGCGCGCCGCGGGCACGCCGAGGGACGCGGCTTCACTCAAGAGGCGCTTGGCGTAATTCGCGTGGAGCTCGGCCAAGATAGGCGAATAGAGCTCCTCGCGGACGAGAACGGCCGGGAGGAGCGCCTGGAAGCCGCCGCCGTCCCAGGTGCGCAAGAGGCGAAGGCGTCCGTATGTGGTGTCGACCGTGGCGATTTCCGCGATTGTGCCATCGATGCCTGGGCCGAGAAGCTTTTGGTCGAAGTCGCGAACGTCGTGGCCGGCTTTTTTGTAGAGTCCGAGAGCCCAGCCCAAGGCATAGAGCGACCGGGCTTCCGACCCGAAGTACTTGTAGTCGAAGGCGTCGCGAACGTATTTGCCCTGCGGGTTGCCTCGATAAGCCTTCCGCATGTCCTCGTCGGCGGGTCGCAAGTTGCCGCCGATGAGCCCGGTCTTCTCGTTGTAGTAAACCGAGAAGTCCATCCGGTCGAAGAGCTTCCGCGCGGCATCGGCGAGCGTCGGGTCCGTGGCGCGAAAGGCCTCCGACGTCGTCCATAGCCCATAAGCCAAGTGGAGGTTGTCGACCGACGAGAGTTGCACGTCGAACGCCAGGCCCGTGTCGGGCCAATACGTCCGGAAGAAAAGGCCTGTCTCTTTATTGTAACTGATCGTCGCCAGGGTCTTCAGCAACTTGGAAAGCGTGGCCTTGACGGCGTCCTGGTCCTCCTCGCCGTGAATGGCGCGCTCGGTCAGCAGAATCAGATCGAGGCCGATGTTGGTCGGCGACGTCAGCTCCTCGGTGTCTTTGAAGTTGGAGCGCTTGAGGTCCCGGTCAAAGCAGATCCATACCGAGTCCTTCACCAGCCCGGTTTTGCCTCGCATCATTTCGAAGCTGGCGATCGTATCCTTAAGATACTTCGAATATTGTGCTTTTTGTTCGGTCGAGAGCAGCTCAGCGGTGGAAGTCGCGCCGCTGGAGGCTTCCGAGAGCTTCGCCGCCGAGTCGTGATCGGGAGTCTTGCAGCCGCCCCATGCGAGGAAGGCGAGTCCTGCGGCGAGTCTCGCCAGCCCTTTTGCTTTGGGGTTGAATGCCATGGGTTGGAGTCCTCGGCGATAGGGATTGACGGAGATCTGTACTCCAGATAGAGACCAGGTCCCAGCCCTTGTCAATACCGGGCTTTTGCCATCGAAGAAAGACACCTATGTCCCGTCTATTTTCCCTCGTAGGCCTCGCCTGGTTTGCCTTTTTCTCGTCTCAAGGATTCGCCGCCGACCTAAAGATCGGTTTCGTCCTATCGACGATGCAGGAAGAGCGCTACGCCAAGGACCGCCAGTTCTTCGAAGAGCAGGCCAAGAAACTCGGCGCCACCGTCATTTTCGCCGCCTGCGACAACTCCGAGCGCTCGCAAGCCTCCAAGGTCGAGAACATGCTCGCCAAGGGCATCAAGGCGCTGGTCATTCAGCCGGTCAACTCGAATGCCGCGGCTCCCTTCGTCGAGGCGGCGCACAAAGCCGGCGTTCCCGTCATCGCCTATGACCGCATCATCAACAACGCCGACCTCGACTACTATGTGACCCAAGACTCTTTCGCCGTCGGCAAGATGCAGGCCGAAGCTGCGGTCAAAGCGACCGGCGGCAAGGGCAACTACGTCATCCTCTCCGGCCAAGCCGGTCATTCCGTCGCCGCCGAGATCACCAGAGGCAACCTCGAGGTCCTTAAGAACTACAAGGACATCAAGATCGTCTCACAGCAAAGTCACAACGCCTGGTCGGCCTCCGAGGCGATGGCCACCGTCGAGAACGTGTTGACGAAGCAGAAGAACGACGTCGCCGCAATCCTCGCCAACAACTCCGGCATGGCCAACGGCGCCGTGCAAGCGCTCGACCAGCAAAAACTAGCGGGCAAAGTCTTCGTCGCCGGCGCCGACGCCGATTTGCCGTCGATCAGAAACATCATCGCCGGCAAGCAGCAATTCGAAGTGCTGAAGGCCTGGAAGCCGCTCGCGGAAGCCGCCGCCAACCTCGCCGTCGAACTCGCCAAGGGCAACAAGCCGAAGGCTCCCTCGACGTTCAAAAACGGCACGAAGGACGTCCCGACGATCAACACGCCGGTCTTCGCCGTCGACCGGGCAAATATCGATGAGCAGATCATTGCCTACGGCATCCACACCAAAGAAGCCGTCTACGGCCGGTGATACCGCGGTAGCCCTGGAAACCCGGGGCATCGTCAAGAACTTCGGGGGCGTCCGCGCCCTGGCCGGAGTGGATCTGACGCTCGCCAAAGGCGAAGTGTTGGGGCTCGTCGGAGAGAACGGCGCCGGCAAATCCACCTTGATGAAGATCCTTTCGGGGGTCTATCCGCACGGCACGTACGGCGGCGACTTGCTCGTTGACGGTGGGGTCGCGGCCTTTCGCGGCACGCGCGACGCCGAAGAACGTGGCATCGCCATCATCCATCAGGAGCTGAACCTCTTCGCCGACCTGTCGGTCGTCGAGAACCTCTTCGCCGGCCGCTACCTGAAGACGCGCTTCGGCTTGGTCGATTGGCCGGCCATGCGGCAAAAGGCCGAGGATGTGCTGGGACGTCTCGGCGTCACCTTTGGCGTCGAGGCCTTGATCCACGAGCTTTCGGTCGGCGACGGGCAGATGGTCGAGATCGCTCGCGCGCTGCTGCTCGATGCGAAGATCC
>JAYWBY010000291.1:0-5279 GCA_043781115.1 Pseudomonadota bacterium | reverse complement strand
GGTGTTGGTCTCGATGATGTCGGAGCCCGCGGCCAAATATTCCTTGTGGATGGCCTTGATGACGTCAGGACGAGTCAGCACCAAGAGGTCGTTGTTGCCTTTCAGATCCCGCGGGTGGTTCTTGAAGCGCTCGCCGCGAAAGTCTTGTTCCGTCAACTTGTAGCGTTGGATCATCGTGCCCATGGCGCCGTCCAAGAGGACTATGCGCTCGGAGAGCAGACGGCGCAATTCTTTGGCTTGGGGAAGTTCGGCTTGCACTTTAATCTAGGACCTCCAAAGGGGATAGGCGAAGTCGCGCTCCAGGCGTTCCACGACTTCCGCGATCGGCAAGCCGACGACGTTGGCGTAAGAGCCGTGGATGCTTTCCACCATATAGCTGCCGATGCCTTGCGCGGCGTAGCCGCCGGCTTTGTCGAGCGGCTCTCCGGTACGGATATAGGCAGCGATCTCGCGCGGCGCGAGCTTCTTGATTCGCACTTCGGTCGTCACGGTGAAACTCTGCGTCTTCGGTTCAGCGACGCCGACCGAGACCAGCGTCACGCCCGACACGACCGTGTGGGTGTTGCCGCTCAAACGGCCGAGCATCCTGGCGGCGTCGTCCGGGTCGGCGGGCTTTTCGAGAATGTCCTTACCTAAAACGACGATGGTGTCGGCGCTGAGGACCAAAAATTCCCGGCGACCCTTGGCGCGTCGGACGTGGTCGACGACCCAAGCGGCTTTTTCGGCGGCGTTGCGCAGGACATACGCTTCCGGAAGTTCACCCGGCTTTGGCATTTCTTCCGTCTCGGGCTTGATCACTTCGTACGTAAGGCCGAGCAACGTCAGCATGTCACGTCGCCGAGGCGACGAGCTGCCGAGGATCAAATCCGGCCCCGAAGCGAACGCAGGTTCAAAGGTCAATGCAGCGACCCCACGGCTTCTTCCAGCATTTGGTCGATGCGGCTCTTCGGCATCGCCCCGGCGCGTAGCACGGAGTAGGTGCCGCGGGCATGCAAGCGAATCACGGTCGACGGCGTCGCCGGCAATTCCGAACTAGGGCGCCAGTTGGGCACGAAGCTGAATGGCGCGTCGGCGAGCAGCTTGCCGGCAAGCAAAAATTCGCGCGCCGGCGCCTCGCCGGCGCGGTTGACGCTGGTGGTCGGCAGCGGGCGATCGAGGGCCTCGAGAACTTGGCGGAACCACGCCGCGTCCTCAGGAAGTTCTGGGACGCGCAAGCCGATGGTGCCGTCGCTCGCAACCATAGTCTCGGGCGCGGTGGGCGACGCTTGCCAGACGACGCTGAGTGGGCCCGGCCAAAGGGACGCGAGCGCCCGGAGCCACCTGTCCGGCAGCGGGGCATAGTAAACTTGCGCCTTGGCGAGGCTCGACACCAGCCCGAGAAAAGGTTTTTGGGCTTGATCCTGGCGGCCCTTTAAAGCGACGAGCGCGGCACGACCTTCGGCGTTGTCTGGGTCGAAGGTCAGCCCGGGCAACGTGTCGGTCGGGTGCAGGCACAGCCGCCCTTGCCGTAAGGAATCGAGAAATTCTAAAGCGATCTTATCCACGGAATTCCTGCTGATGCTGTTCGTCGTCGCGGGCGACCTGGAGCGCCATTTCTTGCCGATCTGCTTTTAGCTTGCGCGCCAGCTCTTGGTCCTGCAAGGCAAAAATCTGGGCGGTCGTGAGCGCCGCGTTAATGAAACCAGACTTGCCGAAGCCCATGGTGCTGACGGGAATTCCTTTCGGCATTTGGCCCATCGACAGCAGCGCGTCGAGACCCGCCGTTTCGGGCCGAAACACCGGCACCGCGAGCACCGGCTTGACGGTCAGCGAAGCGACGACACCGGCGAGATGAGCCGACATGCCGGCAACGCAAATATAAGCCTGTCCGCCTTGCCTTTCGAAGTCTTGCACGAGTTCGTGCAACCGATCCGGCGACCGGTGCGCCGAACAAATCCTGAGGGAGTGAGTCACGCCGAAGCGCTTGAGCGTCAACAGGCCGTCGACGGTAACAGGCAGGTCCGAACTTGATCCGAGCAGAATGAGGACTTTCACCGAAGACTCTGGCTGGCTCATTTGGGGTCCACCTCTTGGGCTACGCGCTGGGCGATGTCGGTCCGGTAGCGCGCTGCGCGCCAACCGGTTTGAATATCTTTCACTTTTGCATAGGCTTCGGCGCGCGCCAGAGCGAACGTGGCGCCCCGGGCCGCGACAGTGAGCACTCGTCCGGCTGCCGTCCGTACGCCGTCCGCCGCCTTTTCCACCGAGGCCGCGAAGACCTTGGCGGCGCCCGCGGCAGCCGAAGCGCCGGGCGCCCCGGCAAAAAGGGCTCGCGGTAGCTCGGCGCTGGCGCCGGCGCTCGTTCCGTAAGGGTAAGAGTTCGAAGTCATGACGACGGCCACGGCACGTTCCGAGTGCGTGAGCGGCGCCGAAGCGGCTGCGACGGCGCGGGCGTCGACGGCGACCCCGGCTTTAGACGCGATGGTCGCGAGCCAATCCCGGTCGTCGTGAACGGCCAAGACCTGCGCCTCGGGGTCACCGAGACGGACGTTGAATTCAATTACTTGCGGTCCACGGGTCGGATGCCACATCAAGCCGACATAAAGCCAGCCACAGTATTCGATGCCGTCGCCCGCGAGCGTCCGGAGCAAGGGGGCTATGACTTGGTCCTCGACCGTTTGGCCGGCGTTGGCCGGGAGCCAAGGCACCGGGGCGTAGCATCCCATGCCACCCGTGTTCGGTCCTAAGTCGCCGTCGTTCAAACGCTTGAAGTCGACGGCGAAGCCGAGCCCCGTCGGCCCGCCTTGGCCGAGGCAGCTGAAGTACGAACATTCCCGCCCGACGAGGACTTCCTCCAGCACCACCGTGCTCGCTGCCGCGCTCATAGGCGTGTGGTAAAGGTGCCTGAGACCCTCTTCGATTTCCGCCACTTGCGTGCACACGAAGACGCCTTTACCGGCCGCCAATCCGGATGCCTTCAAGACGACGCCGCCCTTATCGCGGAGCAGTTTGAACGCCCCCGCCCGGCACGCGTCTTCCGTCGTGACGAGTTCGTGGGCCGCGGTCGGAATATTCGCGCGCGCCATGACGTCCTTGGCGAATACTTTCGACGCTTCGAGCGCCGCCGCGGCCTTGACCGGTCCGTAAACTGCAAGCCCGTGCCGTTTCATCTCGTCGGCGAGACCGAGGGACAGAGGCGCCTCAGGTCCGGAGACGACGAGGTCGATTCCCAATTGGGTCGCGGCCTTTGCGAGCTGTTCGAAGCTTGCCGACGGGTCCAGGTCCAATGCCTCGCCGACTCCCGTCATGGCGCCATTGCCCGGCCAGAGGTAGAGCTTCTCGAGAAGCTGGGAGCCAGTGATCTTCCAGGCTAAAGCATGCTCTCTGGCGCCTTTGCCTATGAGTAAGACCCGCACGGCGTTCATTCCTTATATTATGATCGCCAGCTTTGCTTACTTCAGGTTTCCCGAGGGAGTCAACGTGCCCCCAAGCCGAGTGGCATCGGAGGCCTCCGCCATGTTATGCTAATGAGTGCAATAATCCTGTGATTTCAGCATGCTGCATGCCAACCAACCAGCCTAACAGCCGGCCCTCCCAGCCAGTATTCTTCATGTTTGCGGAGAATCCCAAGTGAACTTCGGCAACACCAAAAAGAGCTCGTGGCCGCGCCAAGCCGCGATCGTCATCAGTGACTCGCCGAACGTCCATATGCTGCTCCGCGAGTTGCTCCGGAGTTATGCCTGGACCGTGATCGACTCGACGCCTTCGGTCGAGAAAGCCGTCGGCATGGTCAAACAAGGGCAAGCCTTCTTGATCATCGTCGACGACTGCATCCCGATGCCAGCCGTACGCAGCTTCCGCTATTTGTTGTCGAACCCGCTCGCCACCTGCACACCGGCTTTGACCTTCCTCCTCGAATCCCACAAAAGCGAAACCGCGGCGCTCGGCAAAATGGCCGCGAAGATGCAGATCGTCGACAAGCCGCTCACCCCGTCGAAGTTCGTACCGGGTTTCGTCAATTTGGTGAAGTCTTGGGAGAAGGAGCCCTACGTCACGCTCCGCAAAGCGAACTACCAATTCCTCTCCGGCAACGACCAGGCGGGCCTGCGCATCCTCGCCAAGCTCTGCGAAATCGGCGAGGTCACGCACGTTTGCTCACAAGCTTTAGCCCAACACCTGCGCGTCGCCGGCCGGGTCAAAGAAGCCGAGACGATCCTTTTGACGGCACTGAAACGCTCACCCCGCGAACTCGCCACGATGATCGCGCTGGCCGACCTCTACATGCACGTCGGCATGCCGAAGCTTGCTTACCGCCTCCTGATCGGCGCCCGGACCGCCTTCGGCCAATCGATGGCGGTCATCCCCGACATGATCCAAGCTTCGTTGCTCATGGGTTCGGTCGGCGACGCCATCGAAAACCTCTACATCTTACATCGCGCCACACCCACCGATGACGAGACGACGTCGTTCCTCGCGCGTCTCCTCTTCGCCGAAGGCCGCGAGATCGACGCCGAGAAAGTCCTCAACAACAATAGGGCGGCTTTCAAAAGGATCCAATCGGGTTGGCTCGCCGCCGAACAGCAACCGCTAAACGCCGCCGGTTAATAGCACGCATGACCGACTACCAGACATATTGGAAGACCGAGGAAGCGATCTTCCTCCGGCCCGTCGCCGCCGCCGAGCTGTTCGTGCCGGCGGCGGTGAAGCCGCGGCTCGATCGCCTGCTGCTTTTTTGCGGCCAAGACCAAGCCCTCGTCGTCGTGACCGGCGAGGCCGGAACCGGCAAGAGCACTCTGGCGCGTTGGCTCTTCGAAAAAGTCGATCCCGAAACGCATGAGTTGCTGCTGACCTCGGTCGTGCGCCGCGAGGTTGAAGCCGGATGGCTGACCCCGCGCATCGCCCAGCTCATGGGCGTCAAAGCGACGAGCAACCAAGCCGACCTCTTACGCGCCACGGCCGCGCGCCTCGACGAGCTCATCGCCGAGCGCCGCAAGCTCGTCGTCGTGGTCGACGCCGCCCACCTCGCCGCTACGCCGGAAGCGTTGAGCGAAATCGTTTCGCTGCTCAATCTGCAGTCGCTCGCCGAGACGTGCTTGTCGTTTGTACTCATCGGCGACGCGAGCCTCCGAGAGAACGTCGAAGCAACGCCGTCGCTCGCGGCGAAGTTGGCGTTTTCGATGGCGTTACCGAAGCTAAGCCGAGCCGAGACGGAAGCTTATGTGGAGCTGCGCCTAAAACAGGCCGGCCTCGCGACGCCGTTCGATTCGGAAGCCTTCGACCTCATCCACACCCAAAGCCGG
>JAYWBY010000290.1:0-5282 GCA_043781115.1 Pseudomonadota bacterium | reverse complement strand
GCGACGCCTATCAAGGCGGCGGTAACGACGGACGCGACGGCAACAACGACGGCCGGGACGGCAGCATCGACGGGCGCGACGGCGGCGGCGACTGGGGCAACGGTGACGGCAGCAATAACAACGACGGTGGCGACGGCGGCGGGAACTGGGGCGGCCGTCCGTAGACTCTAGAGGTCGAACCCGAGCCCGGCCTGCCCGAACGCGTTGCGCGAACCGTCCAGGTTGTAAGCTCCGTAGCCGTAAAATGACGGCGACCCGATCAAGAGACCCAAGCCAGCGAACCCTCCGCCCGTCGACGCTCCGGCTCCCGAGCCGGTTCGCGCGCCCAAGCCGACGCCGACACCGGCTTGCGCGTAAGGACGGAAGGTCCCTGAGCCGAAAAAATACTTGAGATTGACGTCACCGGCGGCAGCGAAACTGCCGCCGGTTTTTTTGTCGTCGTCTGAGTTGACCTTGTCGTCCTTCGAGTCGTCGGAGTCGGCCCGGACGTCAAGCCAACCAAGGCCGGCCTCGAAGCCGAAGGTCTGGCCGAGATAGAGTAGATTTAGACCGACCGTCGAACCGGCCGGATTGTGATAACCCACGTTCCAGGTCCAATCGGCAGCGGCGGGGGACGCCAGAAGCAGCAGCGAGCAGCCAAGTCCAACAAGCCGTTTCACGAGCTTTTGCATCAGCGTGTCCATTGGAATTGTTCGATGGAGTAGGCGGCGCCCCGCGACCGACCGTAAATCAGTAGGCGCGCCCCGCCTTTCTTCTCGAAGTTCGCCGTGACCGCTACCTGACTCTCGGCGCAGCGGCTGCGGGCCGACTCAAAACTGAAATCGGTCAACTTCCCGAGCCCGAGGCTCGGACCAAGGCCGTTCAGGAGTCTGGTCACGTCTGGCCGCACTTTCGCGATGAGCTCGTCGTGACTCAGTTCCGGCGTCTTCACGGGCGTCGGCAATTCCACCGCGCCAACGATCTCGATCTTGGTGAGCTTGATCTCTTCCACGGGTTTGACGCCCTGCACTTTGACCGCGCTGAGCCGCTCGACGACGTCCATGCCCTTCGTGACTTCGCCGAAAACCGGGCTCCTGCCGTTAAGCGCTGGTTGCGCCGAGAGGGTGATCAGGAACTGGCTGCCGTTGGAGTCTCGCCCAGAGCTCGCCATCGTCAGGATGCCGGCTTTGTCGTGCTTCAACTCGTCGCTGAATTCGTCAGAGAAGCAGTACCCAGGCCCTCCCCCAGCGGCGCTCTCTCCGACCTGGATCGCATAACCCGGCATGACGCGGTGAAAAGGCAAGCCGTCGTAAAAATTGGCGCGGGCGAGGGCTATGAAATTGCCGACGGTCAGTGGCGCTTTGTCGGCGAAGAGGCGCACTTCGATGTCGCCGAGCGTCGTCGATAGGCGCGCAACGACGTCTTCGGCGCGTGCGGGCGATGCCGAGAGTAAAAAAGCGAAAAGAGGCGGCAAGCGCCGGAGGAAAAGGTTCATCTTGGCGGCGAGTCTACCACGGCTGCACCGCCTGGGGCTGCACCGGCGCTTCGTCCCATTCTGTAGTATTTCGTAAGGGGAAGGGTAAGCGCCGCCCACGCGACCGCCGACACCATCGCCACAATTCCAAAACCCACCTCACCCACGACGATACCGGCGGTTTGGACGAGCGTGATGACGCCCGAAGTGATGCCTTTGCTGAACCGGTAGCCGAAGACGTCGATCACTTCCTTCGTCCGGTAGCGCGCTTCGAAGGTCAAGGGGACGTACAGAACCTCCTTGGCCGCCCGGAAGATCGAGTAGTCGAGGCACTTGAAGCCCGCGTAAGCGACCGTGACCGTGGCCAGCGTCGGATCCTTAAGGAAGGCGGCGCATGCAATCATATGAATGACCGGGATCAAGAGGTTGATCAGCCCCGGGTTGACGAGGTGCATCAGGATCGGCGCCGCGACGAACTGCAGGACGGCAGCGATACCGTTAATCCACGCGTAGAAAGCATAGGAATATTCGGTTTGGGCATCGACGTTGGGGAAGGCGATCTGCAGCTCGCCCTGGAACGCGAGCATCATCACGGCCGCGACGACTTGAGTCAGGATGACGATCATGAGAAGGAGCGGCAAACGCTTCTCGGAGCGAAAGAGCTTGAGCGCCAGATGGCCGCCGACGTTCGTGCTTTTGCTGTGGTCCTGCGGCTCGCCACACCGCCGAAAAGCCTGATCGGCAATGAACGCCGCGGGCAAGGTAGCCACCGCGGAAAGCATAGCGGTCTTGCTGGTCCCGAGGCCGTGGGTCACCGCCGCGCCGATAACTCCCGCCGCGATCGAGCCGAGGGACGCCAAACCGCAAATGGGACCGTTGAACTTTTTGGCGTCCTTTTGCGTAAGCATGCTGTTGATGTAAGACCAGTACTGCTCGATGATCAGCACCACGTAGGCGGAGCGGAAAAGATAGAGCAGCACGATGACCGGCTTTAGGCCTAGCTCATAGGTCCATTGTCCCACGCCGATGAAGACCGCCGAGCCGAGCGTGGTCGCGAAGAGCGTCCGCCTAGGCCCGAGCCAAGACAGCACTCGCCCATACCCGTAAGTCATCAGGGCGACGGAAAGGGGAATGAAGGCCATGACCATCGGCAGATTCTCTTTGCCGTAGTCAGCAACGTAGAGCGTATTCGTCGGCGTCCGCAGAAATTCGTAACCACCAAGGACGAACGCCGCCGCGAAGGCGATCAAGAAAGCCATTAAAGCGGGGCGTTTGGTTACCTCTGCTTCATTCACCGGAAGTCTCGCCCGCGGGATGGCTCTTCACTGCGTTGAACAGCCGTGAGTAAACGCCGGGATAGAGGAACCAGAGAGCGGCCGCGATGAGGACTAAGCCGAGTAGGCCGAGGCGTACGGGCGACCACAGCCCGACGGGCTTCGTCTTGATTCCTTGCATCACCATGCTGAGGTTGACGGTGGCCTGCGAAGAGCGCGGCGGCATCGGATGACCCGGCAACTTCACCAACGCCGCCTGGGCCCTGCCGCCCGCCGGCGCGTATTCCGCCTCGAGGCGGGTCATGCCGGAGGCCAAACGACTTTCGACCTCATGCTCGGGGAGACCCATGATTTCGCTGATTTCACTGGCGTCAAAAAGTTCGCGGACGGTCAGGCACACGACTTCTCGTTCGAGGCCCGCCATGCTCCGGAGCGTCCTGTCGAGCAACGCCTGGGCTTGGCGTTCGCGCAGCGACTTCTCGTCCATTGTCGCGGCGCGTTCAGGAATCTCGAGGGCGGCGTTCGACAAGCGCGCCGTGTCGGCGTTCCAGATGTCGGCGTTGAACTTACGCGCGGTGACGAACAGGACGACCTTCAGTTCGGAATACTGCTCGACCGCTTCCAACGAGTCCTCGGACAGCGACTGGAATACCTCGTCGATGGTGTCGGCGGACCGGCTGATCTGGCCCGTCATGCGCAGCAAGTAATCGTAGAGACCTAGCCGTTCGCCCTCCAACAGGTCGGCCATCGACCCGGCGTCGCCGCCGCGCACCTTTTTGAAAAGGCGTTCTTTTGCTGGGTTGGGTTGCAGCATGGGGTTACCTCACCGCGCCTTGGCGGATGATCGAGCCATAGTAAATGCAGGCGATCAAGCCCATGCACCCGAACGTGGTCGACATGTCCTGGCTGATGGCCCCGACGAGCCAAAGCGCCAAGCCGACGCCAAAGAACGCGAGATGCACCAAGGCCAAGCCGCCGACGAGGCGGCCGAGTAAGCTGCCATCGCCAGGGCGAACCCGTTTGATCAAACAGCGGACGCCGTAGGCGACGAACACCCAGTCGAGCGGCCAAAGCAGCCAAAGGCCGGCGTTGTGCTTCAACTCGGCGTAGTGCGAAATGAGCCAGTTGCTGGTCATGACCGTGCCCCAGACCGCCGACCAGAGTCCAAAGCTCAAACTCATGATACCGAGCATCACGGCCGTTCGGCGCTCGCTGACCCCATGGTGGCACGGAAAGCAGAGGCTCATGGCCGCCATCGGCAGCCCCAGCAAAATCAGCAGCCAGAGGTAAGGGTCCGAGGCCTTCGGCGGTTCCGGGAGATCGAGGACCGTCTCCGACTGCTCGAGCAGGTTTCTGCCGAACACCGGGGCGCCGGTGTCGTCGAAGGCCGGCATTTCGCGCAAGGAGGTGCGGAAATTCTCGGGCAGGAACATCTCGTCCCAGACGGCGACTGGCCTATCGAGCATCGAATTCGACAGGGTGTCCAAACCCATGTGGACCCACCAAATGGCATCGGAGTCGCGCTTGATGTGGTGCCTAAGCGCCACGCGCGCCGCCCTGTCGCCGAAGGCCTGGCGGATTTTGCCGCCGAGCGCCTCGTCGAGATAATCGCGAGGCTTGGTGACGCAGTTGTCTCGAAATTGCGAGTAGGCGTAGTGAATGTTTTCCGGCTGCGAATTCCAGATGAGTCGCTCCATGAGCTTTCTCTTTTGGAGGGCCGTGAGGTTGATCCGGTCTTCCCACATCGCCCGGTGTTCGTAGTTCAGGTAGTGATCGACGAGCGAACGGTTGTCGGAGATCACCATCATGTAGTTCAAGTCGCCGAGGTAGAACTTCCACGCGAAACTCGGGTCCTCGAAGTCGAAGATCCCCCAGTTGAAATTCAAGTCGCGATGGGCCTTCCGGTCGACCACGCGCAAAATCGTGTGCCCGTATAAAGCATAGATCTGCGGCCCGCGCCCGACCGTGATCAGCGACACGTCGACTTGGTCCATGTCCTCCGGCATCGTCGGCGCGTATGCGGCGGCTTGGCCCTCGGCGAAAAGCGGGCCGGCAAGGATCAGGAGCAGCAGCAGCTTGGCTTGTCGCAAAGGAATGGTCCTAGTGAGAATCAGCTTTCCGAACGACTGGTGAGTCTCTGCTTGAGTTCGAGCCGGGCCTTGCGGCGCTCGGCGGCGGCGGCGAAGCGCTCTTTCTCTTTCGGCGTTTGGGGGAGGACCGCCGGCATCGGCGTCGGGCGGCCGTTGCCGTCCAGGGCGACGAACGTGCAGTAAGCGCTCGCCGTGTGATGCTGTTCCCCTGAAATCGGGCTGAAAGCCGTGACCTTGACGCCGATCTCGCAGCTGGTGCGCGAGGTGTAATTGACGCTGGCGTCGAGGCAGACGATCCAACCCATCGAGACCGGCGCCAAGAAGTGCATGGCGTCGATCGACGCGGTGACCACGGCTTTGCCGGAATGCCGCATGGCGCAAGTCGCCGCGGCAATGTCGACCCAGGCCATGACCTCGCCGCCGAAGGCCGTGCCGTGGGCGTTGGTGTGCTGCGGCCGAACGTGA
>JAYWBY010000289.1:0-1805 GCA_043781115.1 Pseudomonadota bacterium | reverse complement strand
CGGTCAAAATGACGGCGGCGGCGGGTACCAACTCGAGCGGCTCACCGGCAAGGACGGAAGCAATGTTGGAAAAACCGGGGTTGTGGCCAAGCAGGATGATTTCGCGGTGCTCGAGCGAGTTGATCGAGTCCATCAACGTTTTGACGACCTCGAGACCCGCAAGGTAGAGCTTCGGCGTAAAAACCCAGCTGAGGCCGAACGGCAATTCGAGGTTGGCCGACATCGCCGTGTCCTTCGTCCGCGTCGAGTCGCTGGACAACGCTAGGCGTGGGCTGACACCGCGCCTTTTGAGCTCGGCGGCGACTTTACGCACTTCGATGGCACCGCGCGCCGTCAAACGCCGCGCGTGATCCGCCATGCCTCGGCCTTCCTCGGCTTCGCCGTGGCGCATCAGGATCAACCTGAGCGTCTGGTCCATCAGTGATGCCGCATGTGCGGCGCGTCCGTGGCGATCAAGCTGTCGCCGTGGGGATTGTGGTCGGTGGTGAAGTGCTTGACGTTTTCGTCCTTGACGCTCGTTACGCCGCCCTTTAGCTCTTGGCGGTCGGCCAAATAGTCCTTCGTGTAGATCCAGCTGGCACCCGCCAAGCCGGCCATGGCGTACTCGGGACCCAAGCGAATGGCGTCGACCGGGCAAGCCTCTTCACAGAAGCCGCAGAAGACGCAGCGGAGAATGTCGATCTCGAAGCGGATCGGGAACTTCTCGATCTCGTTGGTCGGATGCTGACCGGCTTCGATGTGGATGCACTGCGCCGGGCAGGCCGTGGCGCAGAGAAAGCACGCCGTGCAACGAACCTGGCCGTCGTCACGCAGGGTCAGGAAGTGCTTGCCCTTGAAACGGTCGCCGTAAGTCGCCGCCTGTTCCGGCCACTCGAGCGTATTGGTCTTCTCGCGGCCGCTGATTTGCTTGAAAAAGATGACCCAAGTCTTGTACATGCCGCTTGCGATCGAGGTCATGTAGCCGAAGGCCATCTGAAAGATGTTGGTGTCCGCCGGCGGCGGCGCGACTTTGACTACGCCCATTCGTTCCCTCGCTTAGTCACGCAGTGCATTTAGCCCACCGTCCGAGCCAAGACGTCGGCCAAGGCCGCGACCGCCTCGGAAACATCGCGGGCGTCGTCGGACCCTGCCGGATAAGGCGCCGCCAACTCGCCGACTTTGCCGGCGTAATTGAGGTAAGTGCCCTTCTTCTCGGCGAAGCCCTTCATCGGCAGCATGTGCTTCAAACTCTTGAACTTCTCGGCGCCGCCGACGATCGTCCAAAGGGAAACGAACGGCAGCTCCGCGAGCTGGGCGAGCTGTTGGTCCAGGCTCGGGTACTGGAAAGCGAGCTCGGGCGCCAGCGCGATGACGGCTTGCGGCTTGGCCCTCGCCAAGTCGTCGAAGCCGTTCTTCACTTCCGAAGGCAGGCCGTACTTCTTCAGCGCCTCGCTCAAGCCTTTGGTGTTCGGATTGTGGTCGCCGCGGTAGAGGATGCCGTCGAAGTCGTCGAGCTTCTCGGTGGGTTCGCGCCACTGGAAGACCTTCTTCACGCCGAGCTGTTTGACGAAGTAGCCGAAGAAGGCGTCGTACTCTTCCGACGTGTATTGCGGCGAGACGAGCAGGGCGATGTCGGTTTCGTCGACGGTCGCGAGCTTGGTCGCCAAGGCCGCGACGCCCTCTACGAAAGAAGCCCGGCGCCGAGGGCCGCCCTCTTCGACGAAGGCCGTGCGCAAGCGATTCTCTTGGTTCATGTGCTTGTAGGTGTCGCGACCGACGTCGCACATCCAGTGGCCGTTGACCGCGGATTCCCGCGGTTTGACGCG
>JAYWBY010000288.1:0-5293 GCA_043781115.1 Pseudomonadota bacterium | reverse complement strand
GTTTCTTGCCCTAAGAAGAGTCTTAGGGTAGTGTGGCGCAGCATTTATAGGCACTTATCCAAGCGCCGCTGCCCGAGGGACGCAATCCCTCGAATATTCAAAAGTTTTTCAGTTTTCGTCAGTGGGGATACATGTCCAAGGAAGAGGTGATTGAGGTCGAAGGTACTGTCCAGGAACCGCTTCCGAACGCCATGTTTAAAGTGAAGTTAGAGAATGGCCACGAAGTTCTGGCCCATATCAGCGGCAAAATGCGGATGCACTTCATCAGGATCTTGCCGGGCGACAAAGTAAAACTAGAAATTTCCCCCTACGATTTGACTCGTGGGCGGATCGTGTACCGGACGAAGTGAGGATAGGAAATGAAAGTTCGCGCCAGTGTGAAACCAATCTGTGACAAGTTCAAGGTCATCCGCCGCTCCGGCGTGGTCCGTGTCATTTGCGAAATCAAAAAGCACAAGCAACGTCAGGGCTAATCGCCCGCTTGAGGAGTTAGGTTAATGGCACGCATTGCAGGTGTCGATCTTCCGAACAATAAACGCATCGATATTGCGCTCCAAGGCATTTTCGGCGTCGGCCGTCTTGTCTCGAAACGCATCGTCGAAATGGCTCGGCTTGATCCCAACATGAAGGCTGGCGATCTCGACCCGAACCAGGTCAACGAGATCCGCAAGGCGCTCGACAACTACACGGTCGAAGGCGACTTGCGCCGCGAAATCGCGCTCAACATCAAGCGTCTCGTCGACCTTGGCTGCTACCGTGGCTCGCGCCATCGTAAGAGTCTGCCGACGCGTGGTCAACGTTCGAAGACCAACGCTCGTACTCGTAAGGGTCAGCGTAAAACGGTCGCCGGCAAGAAAAAAGCACCGACCGCTAAATAAAGAGGGATGAGCGTCCATGAAGGCACCAGTCAAAAAGAAGAAGGTTAAGCGCAACGTCCCCAACGGCGTCGTGCATGTCAAAGCGACCTTCAACAACACCATCATCACCATCACTGACGTCAACGGCGACGTCGTGAGCTGGGCCACCTCTGGCGGCAAGGGCTTCAAAGGCTCACGTAAGAGCACGCCGTTCGCGGCCCAGGTCGCGGCGGAAGAAGCGGCGCGTCGCGCCATGGATTCCGGCATGCGCAGCTGCGTGGTGCTCGTCAACGGTCCTGGCGCCGGCCGCGAAAGCGCCGTCCGTGCCGTTGCCGCCGCCGGCATGAAAGTGACGCTGCTGAAAGACGTCACCCCGATTCCACACAATGGCTGTCGCCCACCCAAGCGTCGCCGCGTCTAAGTAACAGAGTCCCTTGTAAACCGACCGAACGACTCGGCGGGATGAAGAAGGATGGAGGTTTTTAACTTTGGCTAGGTATACAGGTCCCGTTTGTAGACATTGTCGCCGCGAAGGCATGAAACTCATGCTGAAGGGCGAGCGTTGCATGACCGACAAGTGCGCTTTTGAGCGCCGCGGTTTTGCTCCCGGCCAACACGGCCAACGCCGCTCGAAGCTCTCCGAGTACGGCTCGCAGCTGCGCGAAAAGCAAAAAGTGAAACGCGTCTACGGCATGCTCGAGAAGCAATTCCGTCTGACGTTCGAGCGTTCGACTCTTGAGAAGGGCGTTACGGCCGACATCTTCTTCCGTAAGCTCGAGACCCGTCTCGACAACGTCGTCTTCCGCATGGGCTTCGCCCGTAGCCGGAACGAAGCTCGGCAAGTCGTTCGCCACAACCACATCATGGTCAACGGCAAACGCTGCAACATTCCGAGCGCCATCATGGCCATCGGCGACGAAATCTCGCTGGGTATGAAGAGCGCGAAGAAGGCACAGTTCCAAATGTCGGCCGACACCTTTGGCAAGCGCGCGGCGCTGAACTGGTTCCAAGTCGATCACGGCAAAGGTTCTGGCAAGCTCGTCAGCAACCCGACCCGCGACGACATTCATTTGCCGGTCAAGGAACGCTTGATCGTCGAGCTTTATTCAAAGTAACGCGACCTCGCAATTGCATCTCAAGCGTCTTTTTAGAGGTGGAAGCATATGCATCGTAACTGGCAAGATCTGATTCGTCCCAAGAGCCTCGAAGCCGATTCGTTGAACGATACTTACGGCAAGTTCGTCGCCAAGCCGCTCGAGCGCGGTTATGGCCTTACGCTCGGTAACTCGCTCCGTCGCGTGCTGCTCTCGAGCATCAACGGCGCCGCCATCGTCGCCGTGCGCATCACCGGCGTCGACCATGAATTCTCGACCGTCTCGGGCATCAAGGAAGACGTCACCGACATCATCTTGAACCTGAAGCAGGTCAACCTTCGCTACCTCGGCGAAGCGGACGCCACCCTGAAACTCGAAGTTTCCGGCCCGCGCACGATCAAAGCCGGCGACATCCAAACCGACGGCGAAGTCGAAATCCTGAACCCGGACCAGATCATCGCGACTCTCGACAACGAGGGTAAGTTGAACATGGAAATGATCGTGCGCCACGGCCGCGGTTACGTTTCCGCGGACAACAACCGTACGGAAAACCTGCCTACCGGCATGATCGCGATCGACTCGATCTTCGCGCCGGTTCGCCGCGTTGCCTACAACGTCTCGAACGCCCGGGTCGGCCAAATGACCGACTACGACAAACTGACCCTCGAAGTTTGGACCAACGGCGCCGTTCGTCCCGACGACGCGGTGGCCTACGCCGCCAAGATCCTCAAAGAGCAGCTGACGATCTTCGTCAACTTCGACGAAACCGAAGAAGAAGAAGTGAAGACCTCGGAAGAAGGCGGCGCCAAACCGTCCTTGAACGAGAACCTCTTCAAGACCGTCGACTCGTTGGAACTCAGCGTTCGCGCCGCGAACTGCCTCGAGAACGCCAACATCAAGTTCATCGGCGAATTGGTCACCAAGACCGAAGCCGAGATGCTGAAGACGAAGAACTTCGGCCGCAAGTCGCTCAACGAAATCAAAGACATCCTAAGCGAAATGGGCTTGTCCCTCGGCATGAAGATCGACGGCTTCGATCCTTCCTCGCTGCGTAAACAAGACGACGAGCAGAAACAGTAAGGCTTAAATCATGCGCCATTTAAACGGTTACCGTAAACTAGGTCGAATCTCTTCTCATCGCCGCGCCATGCTTCGCAACATGGCGACGTCGCTGCTCATGCACGAGCGCATCGAAACGACCGTGCCGAAAGCGAAAGAGCTCCGCGGCATCGTCGAGCGCATGATTACGCTCGGCAAGCACGGCGACTTGCATTCCCGCCGCCAAGCCGCTGCTTACCTCTTCGACGACGACGTCGTGAAGAAGGTGTTCTCGGACTTAGCTAGCCGCTTCAAGTCCCGCCCGGGTGGTTACACCCGCATCTTGAAAACGGGCTTTCGCTTCGGCGACGGCGCTGACCTTGCACTCCTCGAGCTCGTCGACTACCAAGATCTTCACATGAAGGCCGCGGGCAAAGTCGAGAAGCCGGCGACCAAAGCCGTGAAGGCAAAAGCCAAGGCTGAGCCGAAAGAAGAGCCGAAGAAGAAGGCCTCGAAGAAGAAAGCCGAAGAAGAGTAAGCTCTTCAGGCTCCGACAAATGGCATTCAGGAATGGCGTCCTTTTGGGCGCCATTTTCTTTTGGTATCGGCAACTTACGGGCTGTAGGTGAGTATGCTAAACTGGGAGAGAACCTCGTTCCCGGAGTCCGCATGCGCAAGCCCCTGACCTTGGCTGGCATTACGCTGCTACTGGCCTCGCTTACCGGCTGCTGGAAGCCGAAAGAGCTACCGAGCATTGTCGACCGTTTGTCTTTCCGTTACGTAGGCGGGACGCTATTCACCAATCCCGATCTCCTGACCATGAAGGAGATCCATCTCGACAACGGTACCCTTACTGGCCGCGAGATCATCGTCGAGGGCAAAGTCGCGGTGCTCGGCGAGCACGGCACGTATCTCGTGCTCGCGGACGATACGGCGAGGATGCTGGTGCTCCTGACCGATCTCGATTCGATGGGGCCGTTGATCCAAAACGAAAAACCGAAGACGCTGCGCGTGCTCGGCGTCGTCGAGAACGGCAAGAAGGGCTTGCCCCAGCTGCGCGCGCATTCGGTGAACTTGACGAAGGAGCCAGCCGGAGCCTAGGCTGGCGTCGATGACGATCTTTTTCTACATCCTGAAGGAATACATCAAGTACGTCATCGGGACGATCGTCCTCACCGTCTTTCTCTTCGTCCTCTTCGACTTCATCCACAAAACGACGAAATATTTCGCGGAATATAAGCCGTCGACCGAAAACATCATCCGGTACTACGCGTTCCAAATTCCCGGCCAAATCATGCAGGCCTTGCCGATCGCCAGCCTCCTGGCGTCCGTGATCGCTATGATTTTGCTGAGTCGAACGAATGAGATCACGGCTATGCGCGCGGCAGGGATGGGAGCGTTTAGAATCGGACTGCCACTCGCTGTCGGTGGGTTGCTGCTCAGCGGGCTCGCGGCAATCTTCGGTGAACTGGTTCTCCCGAAGTTCGCGGAACGCGTGCACTACATCCAGCAAGTGCAGATCGAAGGCGAGAAGGACGACCAAATCGCCGGAGGCGCCAAGTGGCTCCGCAACGGGCAGAACCTGATCAATTTTCAAGACTTTGACACGCTGACTCAAACGATGACCAAGGTGCGGGTCGTCGAAGTGCGGGCGAACTTTCGGCCGATCCAGTCCGTCGAGGCGGAGGTCGCCGTCTTCATGCCGGAGACGAAGTTCTGGCGGCTGAAAGACATCAAGGTTCTGCACTTTAAACGCAACGGCACCCTCGACTCAATTGAGCGAAGAGACGTTCAAGACATCGACATCCCGATCGAGCCCAAGAAGTTGAAGAAGGAATGGCGGAAGCCCGCCGAGATGACTTTCAGGGAACTCAACGATCTAGTCGATCGCGGCGACCAGTCGGGTGTCGACACCCTGCCGTACAAGGTCGATCTCCAAGGGAAGCTTGCTTACCCGTTCGCGGCGTTCGTCGTCAGCTTGATTGGCCTCAAGTTCGGCTACAAGTCAGAGCGGGCGACGGAGACCGCCGTCGGCGTCCTCTTGGCGTTCATCATCGGCATTAGCTACTGGTTCGTGATGAGCGCCGGGCGCGCTTTGGGTCTAAGGGGGGACCTCCATCCCTTCCTTGCCGCGTGGCTAGCGAACGTCGTCATATTGGGCGTCGTCATTTTCGACGCTTGGATGAGCCGGCGTCTTTGACGGTTACCGCGGCACAGTCGAGCAGGCGCGGGGCATTCTTTGTCAGGGCGGTTACCACTGCCTCGTGTAGGCGTGTGTAGAACGGTTGTTTGAAATGCTGAAGG
>JAYWBY010000287.1:0-1807 GCA_043781115.1 Pseudomonadota bacterium | reverse complement strand
GACCACAAAGGCGACCCGTTGGCGATCAGCGTCAAACGCCCTTCCATCGCGGTAAATCCGCGCGTTTTCGATCCGAGCGCCAACGAGCTCCAACGGCTGCAGCACATTTTGAAGCTATCGCCCCAAAAACTCCGCCAGCTCGCCGCCCGGAAGAGCTATTTCGCGTGGCTCGCCCGGCAACTCGATCCGAAAGTCGCCGAAGAAGCGATGAATCTCGACATCGCCGGGATGGTGCAGATCACGGAACCATCTCGTTTTTATCCGGGCGGCAACGCCGCCGCACATCTCTTGGGTTTCACGGGCCTCGACAACAATGGACTAGCGGGCCTGGAGCGGCAATTCGACCGTGATCTAAAGGGTCAGGCTCTAAAAGTCATTGCCAGCAAGGACGCCCGCGGCAAATTCATTTTCAACGAGACCGCCGGCGCTGCTCCCGAAAAGACCGGAAACAGCATCTATTTGACGATTGACCGCGTCCTCCAGGAAATCACTGAGGACGAGTTGGCGGCGGGCGTGAAGAACGCCGGCGCCAAAAAGGGCTTCGCCATAGTTTCCGATCCGCATACCGGCCGGATCTTGGCGATTGCCAACTACCCGAACTTTGACTCCAACAACAGCCGAACCCTTAAGGTCTCCGAAACCCGCAACTCGGCTCTCTTGGATACCTTCGAACCGGGATCGGTCACCAAGCCTTTCATCATTTCGACCGCTATCGAAAAAAAGACGACTTATCCCGACGAAATGCATATATGCGACAAAGGCGCCCTGCGGATCGGCAAGAACACCATCCACGACTCGCACGGTGGCTCCGATCAGTTGACGACCGCCGAGACGCTCATTCGGTCCAGCAACATCTGTACCTACAAAATTGCTTCTAAACTTGGCCGGGAAGAAACCTACAATGCGCTAAAGAACTTTGGCTTCGCAAGTAGTGACACCCTCCTCGGTTTCCCTGGCGAAAGCGCCGGACGCATCGCCGACTGGCATCGCTGGATCCCAATCCGGTTTGCCAACGTCGCTTTCGGCCACGGCTTCGTCGTTACTGGCCTTGAGTTGGTTCAGGCCATGGGGGCTATCGCCAACGGCGGCCATCTCATGAAGCCGACTCTCGTAGAAAAGGTCGTCTCCTACGATGGCCTTGTAGTGACGAGTACACCGACCCAAATGGTCGGCCAGCCCATCGGCGCCGCCACCGCCAGGACCATGCGAGGGATCTTGCGACGGGTCATTACAGACCAGCATGGTACCGCCAAACGTGCTGCCGCGGCCGGATACACCACGGCTGGCAAGACCGGGACTGCTCAAAAGGTCGACGCAAGCATCAAGGGCTATTTCAAGGACAAGTTCATCGCCAGCTTCGTCGGCTTCGCTCCCGTGGAAGACCCCCATTTGGTCATCTACGTCCTGATCGACGAACCTGCGGCCAAGAACCACTTTGGCGGCGACGCGGCGGCGCCTGTGTTTGCGCGTATCACCGAACGCAGTCTAAAGTACTTGAACGTGGCACCGGACCTGCCGGACAATCTGAGCAAACCAGCAAAGCCGCCCGTCGCGGCCGCCGAGCAACATGGCGCTCAACCTTCCAAGATGTAGCCTCAGCCCCACGGCCGCCCGACGCGTGCTCGAGGCACAGGGACAAATCGTCAAGAAATCGCCGAATCCTGGCACCGACGCCCCCGGGGGGTTGCAGACCGATTCGCGAATCGTCGCGCCTAGCGACCTCTTCCTTGCGTATCGCGGCGTCGCCTCGGACGGTCACGCCCATTTGACTAAGGCTATCGCCCAAGGTGCGAGTCTTCTGATCGTG
>JAYWBY010000286.1:0-5297 GCA_043781115.1 Pseudomonadota bacterium | reverse complement strand
AGCATAGAGGACCGCGGCGGGGAAGAGCGGGAGCCAGCGCGAGCTCTCGTGGCGCTTGAGCGCGAAAAGAAGAAGGACAAATAGCGGCGGGAGGTAGTCCATCGTGTACCGCGCACAGTTCAGCTGCAGGATGCCACTAAAGAAGTAGCACGCAATCAGGAAGGCGGCCAAAAGGACGGAGGCCCAAATCCATTTGACAGACTTCGTGCTCCACGGAGCCAGGAAGGCCAGGAGAAGAAATGGGCTCGCCGCGAAAAGCGACGTGCCGTCATCTCCCGGAGGCCAGTGAAACCCGTGCACGAATTCGACGTAAAGATTGCGCGGGACGTAACTCAAGTCAAAAAGCGCGAACGTCCCTTGGGTGTCCCGGGCGACGGCAGGGATAAATTGATAGCCGGAGGCGGTCGGGCTGCCGAACTGCAAGTACGTGAAGAAGAAGTAGGCGAAAAAGAACGGCGCGCCGGCGAGCGCAGCTTTCAGCAGCGCTTTGAGGCGCGTCGAGTGCGCCGGAGGCTCGAGTAACGCGGCGCAAGCGAGCGCGCCGACGGCGGCGAACGGCCGAGTCAGGAGCGCCGCGCCGACGAATAATCCGATCAGGAATCCTCGACCTTTGGTCATCGCCTCCGCGAGCGCGGCGAACAGGAAGGCGCAGGCAATGAGGTGCGAGTTGTACGCAGCCGAAAAACTCATTTCGAGGCAGAAGACCGTCCCCGTTCCGAGAGCGAACGCCGCCAAGATCCAGGGTCTTAACCGCTGATCCAGACCGATCTTCGTCGCGATGCGCGCGACGGAAGCGAGCGACCAAAAGACGAAGAGCAAGCCGACCACGAACGGGATGGCGGGCTCTGGGCCAAGTAAGGCGACGAAAGGGAGAAAAACCAGCGCCGGCATCGGCGGGTAAGGACTGTAGAACTTGCCTTCGTAAACCGCGACGTCGGGGTCGTAGGTCCGCATGTCCAGATCGAGTTTGCCGTGAAGCAGCGACTCGGCTTGACGCAAAAATAGTTGGTCGCAGAGCCACCGGGGATTTTGAAACTGATAATGAACGGCGACGGCGAAGCCCAGCGTCAAGGCAAGGAGCAGCCATTTAACGCTCTTCGCAGCCAATTAACCGGCCATCTTGGTAGGAGGGGGCGAGACGTTTCGATTCGCCGCAGGCCGCCCGGTCGGCCTGGGCAGAAGTCGGGCGAGGCGTTTGCCGAGAGCGACTCCTGGCATCTCGGCGACCTGATAAAGAACCGCCGACAGCGCCACGCAGGCAATCGCGCAGAACAAAAGATCGAGGTAGAAGGCGCCGGGGACGCCGGCCAGCCAGGTGCGCCAATACGGGGCCATGCTGATGAAGACGAGGAAGTGACAGAGGTAGAGGCTGTACGAAACTTTGCCGAGAAACCTGAGTGGCGCCCAGTCGAGGATCCTTTGCGCGCCGCGACTGGCGAGAGCCACGGAAAGGACCAGGACCGCGGCAATGCTGCATGTATAGGAGCGCCAATAGAGGGTCGTCTGCACCGAATAGTAGATCGCGACCACAAGCCCGAGGACCGCGAGGCTCGCGAGGTTCACTTTGGCGGGGGACAGCTTGGCGAAGAAAGCTCGCTGAGCCAAACGTGGCCAGGCGTAACGGTACAGTGACGCAACCAGGACGCCTAAGCCGAAGCCGAGGAAATGGGAGTCGGGACTCGACGCCAAGGCGAAGCCGAGCGCCGTCAAAAGCCACCAGGGGCTTTGCCTGGCGATGACGATCAAGAACGGCAGCGCGAGCGAGAAGTTGATCTCGAGCATCAGCGTCCAGTCGGGCGGGACGATCGGCATGCCTCGCTCGGACGAGGACCAAAGCGAAAGAAGCGGCAACTGGTGCAGGTATTCGGACCAGCCGACGGACAAGGGCCAATGCTGGGTCAGGACGGCGACGTGTTCGGCGCTGGCCGGGTGCAGGTACCCCAAGGCCCTGGCGCCGAGGCTCAAGAGGAAGACGGCGAAGAAGGCCGGGTAGATCCGCATGACGCGCGAAAGGTAGCTTCTCCCGAGACTCAACCGCTCCTCTGCGGGCCCAAATGATTTCACCGAAAGAACGAAGCCGCTCAGCACAAAAAAGAAGCAAACCTCGGGACTGCCGTCGAGGTAGTAGTTGAACGGCAGATAAGGCAAGGCCGAGGCCGCCTCCGCCGCCACCCCAAACACCAGCAAATGGTGTTTAAAGGCGACGCTGGCGGCCGCGAGCCCACGCAGGCTGTCGAGGTAGCCGAGCCGCTTTTGTTCCATATCTTCAATATATCACGCCGTAATCACTGGCGGGATACTAGCCCACCCACCGAGAATTGGCTGGCGTCAGGGGCGCCGCGAGGCCACGTATCCGAGCAATATCCCTTGAAAAATACAAGGGAATGTCGTAGGATGTGCGCCTCCTAAACGACTTCCCGGGCGCCATAGACCCAAGGACCACATGTCTAGAAATCTCCGCAACATTTGTATCATCGCGCACGTCGACCACGGCAAGACGACCCTCGTCGACTTCCTCCTGAAGCAGGCCGGGACCTTTCAAGCGCACGAAACCACCGCCGACCGGATGATGGACTCCGATTCCCAAGAACGGGAACGAGGCATCACCATATCGGCCAAGAACGCCGCCTTCATGCTCGGTGACGTCAAGATCAACATCGTCGACACCCCAGGCCACGCCGACTTCGGCGGCGAAGTTGAACGCATCATGGATATGGTCGACGGCGCCGTCCTGCTCGTCGACGCCGTCGAGGGTCCGCTCCCGCAGACCCGTTTCGTGCTCCAGCAAGCCATCAAGAAGAAACTGAAAATCGTCCTCTGCATCAACAAGGTCGACCGCCCCGAGGCGGTCAACAGCTCGCTCGTCGGCGAATGCGTCGACAAGACCTTCGACCTCTTCGTCGAACTCGGCGCCTCGGACGAGCAGTGCGACTTCCCGATCATTTACGCCTGCGCCCGCCAAGGTTGGTGCACCGCCGACGTCGAGGCGATTCCGACGTTCTTAGCTGGTGGTGGCCAACGCAACTTG
This sequence comes from Pseudomonadota bacterium, assembly GCA_043781115.1. GTDB lineage: Bacteria > Bdellovibrionota_B > Oligoflexia > Oligoflexales > CAIYRB01 > CAIYRB01. The sequence continues at coordinate 2,269 of JAYWBY010000286.1, read as the reverse complement.
AAGCCGCTTTTCGATACCATCCTCGGCATCCCGGGACCGACCGGCAGCCCGACAGCCGACATGCAGATGCTCGTCTCGAACATCGCCTACTCCGACTACCTCGGCAACCTGGCCTTGGGTCGCTTGGTCTCCGGCACGGTGAGGAAGAACCAGGATCTCGTGCGCCACGGCGTCAACGAGAAGGGCCAGCCAGTCACGCAAAAATTCCAGATCGCCCGCCTGCTTTCGTACGAAGGCATGAAGCAAGTCGAAGTCGACGAAATCGTCGCCGGCGACATTGGCTTGATCGCCGGCTGTGAAGTCTTGGAGATCGGCGATACGCTAAGCAGCCCGAACGGCGTCGCCTTGCCGCGCATCTCGGTGGAAGAGCCGACGATGCGGATGATTTTCTCCATCAACACGACCCCGAACTCGGGCCGCGAAGGCAAAGCCATCCAGTCGCGCGAGCTCCGCCAAAGGCTCCTCAACGAAGTGCGCGGCAACGTTGCCTTGCGCTTGGAAGACACTGAGCAGCCGGACCAATTCTACGTGCTCGGTCGTGGCGAATTGCAGTTCGGTATCTTGATCGAGAAGATGCGCCGTGAAGGCTATGAATTCATGGTCGGCCGCCCCAACGTCTTGATGAAGAAAGAGGGCGGCCAGCTCTTGGAGCCGATCGAGCGCGTGACGCTCGACCTGCCGGAGCACTGCGCCGGCGAAGTGACCAAGATGTACCAGCAGAGGAAGGGGTCGCTCCTTTCCTACGAAGCCGCGTCCTTGATCGGCACGGAAGAGCAGCGCGTCCGCCTCACCATCGAGATCCCGACGCGTGGCCTCCTTGGCACCAACTCGATGTACAAGACGGCGACCCGCGGCTCCGGCTTGATCAGCTCGGAATCGGCCGGCTATAAGCCCCACACCGGCATGATCATGCACCGCCAAACGGGCAGCTTGATCTCGGACCGAACGGGCAAGACGACGGAATACGCGCTGGCTTCCGTCCAGGAACGCGGCGTGCTTTTCATCGGCGAGAGCGTCGACGTCTACGAAGGCATGATCATCGGTGAGTGCGCCAAGGACAACGACTTGATCGTCAACCCGGTGCGCCCGAAGAAGTTGACCAACATGCGGACCACCGGATCGGACGGCATCACCAACCTCTACGGCACCAAGAAGATGAGTCTGGAAAAGTGCATCGAGTGGATCGACGACGACGAGTGGATCGAAGTCACGCCGATCTCCGTGCGCTTGAGGAAGAAAATCCTGGCCGCCAACATCCGGGGTCTACGCAAAACCGACAAGGAATAGCGCCGTGATTCATCCCGATACCGAGCTTCGGAAGATCAACGACGAGATCGGCAGCGGCGTTTACGCGACGAAGCTGATACCGAAGGGCTCGATCACCTGGGCGCTCGACCATCTGGACCACGTCCTGGACGCCGACCAAGCCGCGAGCTTGCCGGCGGAATACGGACCGATCATTGAACGCTATGCCTTTCGCGACTCCCAAGGCCGCCACGTGCTTTGCTGGGATCACGGCCGGTTCGTCAATCACTCGTGCGATTCGACGTCTTTGCCGCTCGGGTCGGTCTGCGAAGTGGCCATCCGCGACATTCAGCCGGGCGAGCAGATCACCAGCGACTACGTGACGCTCAACCTCACGACGTCGATGACCTGTCACTGCGGCTCGCTGAAGTGCCGGGGCGAAATGAAGCCCGAGCATCTGGACCGCTACGTCGCGGAGATGGACGCGAAGTTGAAAGCGACCGCGAAGGCCCTCGGCGCCGTGCCGCAGCCAGTGCTGGCGTTCATGTTGCCCGTCGACCAGACGCGGTTCAAATCCATCGCCGCCGGCAAGGCGCCGGCGCCGTCTTCGCGAGAAGTCGTCGGTTAATTCGGGACACCCGACGTAATCGAATTAACGAATTTCGATTACGTCGGGTGTCCCGAATTAAACAAGGGAGCGAGCTAGGATGTCTAAGAAGCTTTTTGTGGGTGGACTGAGTTGGGGCACGGATGACGAGGCCTTGCGCCAAGCGTTCGGCAAATTTGGAGACGTTGCAGAAGCCAAGGTCATCGCGGACCGCGAAACGGGCCGCTCGCGCGGCTTTGGTTTCGTCACGTTTGAGTCGGACAGCGAAGCGATGACGGCGATGTCCGAAATGGACGGCAAGGAACTCGACGGGCGCACGATCAAAGTGAACGAAGCGCAGGAGCGAGCGCCGCGCAGCGGCGGCGGCGGTGGAGGCGGAGGCGGCTTCGGTGGCGGTCGCGGCGGCGGAGGCGGAGG
>JAYWBY010000285.1:0-5322 GCA_043781115.1 Pseudomonadota bacterium | reverse complement strand
TTCGCGCCGATGGCGGAGTTTTCTTCCCTGGTGCATACCGACATCGAGCTCACCGACGACATCGTCAAGTTGACGGGCATCAGCCAGGACATGCTCGTAGGGCAGCCGAGGATCGACGCGATCTTGCCGAAGTTCCTGGAATTCATCGAAGGCAGCATCCTGGTCGCCCACAACGCCGAGTTCGATTTGTCGATGGTGCGCGCCGCCTGCTCGCGTCTCGGCATCGACCTCGAGTGGCCGTGCTTCTGCACCTTGAAAATGGCCCGGGAACTGCTTCCGGACCTCGAGAATAAGAAGTTGGACACACTAGCCAAACACTATGGCTTGACCTTCGAGGCGCGCCACAGGGCCATTGGCGACGTCAAGGTCACCGCCGCCGTGTTGAAGGGCCTGTTCGCCAAAGAAGCGCAGCGATTTAAGCAGTGGAATTCCGTTCAACCTTTTGCGGTTCTTTGAAGGCATGAAACTCACTAGCCAGATCCACACCAGTAGCGCCGATTTCAAACAAAACCGCGCGACGCACGAGAAGATCGCCGCCGAACTTCAAGCCAAGCTCCAGGTCGCGGCCGAGGGCGGTGGCGCCAAGGCCGCCGAATACCAAAAGAGCCAAGGCAAGATGCTGCCGCGGGAGCGCGTCCAAAAGCTCATCGACCCGGGCAGCGAATTTCTAGAACTCTCCCAGCTCGCGGGCGAAGGCCTCTACGACGACCAAGTGCCGGCCGGCGGCATCGTCACCGGCGTCGGCCAAGTGTCGGGTCGCACCTGTTTGATCGTCGCCAACGACCAAACGGTCAAGGGCGGGACTTACTACCCGATCACGGTGAAGAAACATCTCAGAGCCCAGGAAATAGCCGAACGCAACCGCTTGCCGTGCATTTACTTGGTGGACTCGGGCGGCGCCTTCTTGCCGATGCAGGCGGAAGTCTTCCCCGACAAGGACGACTTCGGGCGAATCTTCTACAACCAGGCGCGCATGAGCGGCATGGGCATCCAGCAGATCTCGTCGGTGCACGGCTTCTGCACCGCCGGCGGCGCCTACATCCCGGCGATGTCGGACCAAAGCGTCATCGTCCGCGGCACCGGCACGATCTTCCTCGGCGGCCCACCGCTGGTCAAGGCCGCGACCGGCGAGGACGTCACGGCGGAAGAGCTCGGAGGAGCGGAAGTCCACACGTCGATCAGCGGCGTCTCGGACCATCTCGCTGAGAACGACGGCCACGCCCTGGCGATCCTCCGGGACGTCGTCGCTTACCTCGGTCCCGCCGCTCAAGCGAAAGTGAAATTGCGCGAACCCGAAGCTCCTGCCTACGATCCGGAGGAACTTCTCGGCGTCTTGCCGATGGACGCCCGCAAATTCTTCGACGCCCGTGAGATCATCGCCCGGGTCGTCGACGGCTCCGAGTTCTTCGAGTTCAAGCGCAATTACGCCACGACCCTGGTGACGGGCTTTGCCCACGTCAAGGGCATCCCGGTCGGCGTCATCGCCAACAACGGCGTGCTCTTCTCCGAGAGCGCGCTGAAGGCCGCGCACTTCATCGAGCTTTGCGCTCAGGAGCACGTGCCGCTGCTCTTTTTGCAGAACATCACCGGCTTCATCGTCGGCAAGCAGTACGAGCACCGCGGCATCGCCAAGGACGGGGCGAAGCTCGTGCACGCCGTCGCCAACGCCCGCGTGCCGAAGATCACTCTAATCGTCGGCGGCAGCTACGGCGCCGGCAACTACGGCATGTGCGGAAGGGCCTACGACCCGCGCTACCTCTTCATGTGGCCCAACGCCCGTATTTCGGTGATGGGCGGCGAGCAGGCGGCGAACGTCTTGGCGACGGTGAAGGAACAGCAGCTCCAACGCCAAGGTTTGACGTTCTCGGCGGAAGACGCGCAGAAGTTGAAGGCGCCGATCCTCGCGAAATACGAAAAGGAGAGTTCGGCCTACTATGCCTCGGCGCGACTGTGGGACGACGGCATCATCGACCCCCGGCGGACCCGCGATCTCTTGGCAATGGCTTTGGCGTCGACCCTGCATCACGACTGGGACGAGACGAAGTTCGGAATTTTTAGGATGTAGGGGCTGCTGTCATGACCACCAAGAAGACCATGATCAAAATCGGCAACGCCAGCGGCTACTGGGGCGACGACCCGGACGCGCTCGAGCGCCAAGTGAACAGCGGCCGCCTCGACTACATCTCGATGGATTTTTTGGCCGAGATCACGATGTCGATCATGCAGAAGCAAAAGAGCCGCGACCCGGAAGCCGGCTACGCCCGCGACTTCATCGGCATGCTTGAACGCGTCTTGCCCAAGCTCTTGAAAGACAAAACCAAGATCATCACCAACGCCGGGGGCATCAACCCTCAGGCTTGCAGTGAGGCGATCGATGCAATGGCGAACCGTCTCGGCCTTAAACCCAAAATCGCCGTCGTCTACGGCGACGACATCCTAGAGAAGCTCGGCCAACTGCGCGCCAAGGGTTGCGCCTTCGCCAACATGGAGACGGGCCGCGCTTTCTCCGAAGTGGAAAAACGCATCGAGGCGGCCAACGTCTATTTCGGCGCCGCTCCCGTGGCGGAAGCGCTCAAGGGCGATCCCGACATCATCATCACCGGCCGCGTCACCGACACCGGCATTACCGTCGGCCCGATGATTCACGAGTTCGGTTGGAGCCTCGAGGACTGGGACAAGCTCGCCTCAGGAATCGTCGCCGGCCACATCATCGAATGCGGCAGCCAAGCCACGGGCGGCAACTTCTCGGACTGGCACCTGGTCAAATCGTTCCACAAGATCGGCTACCCGATCGTCGAAGTGTCGGCCGACGGCACCTTCATCGTCACCAAGCATCCGAACACTGGCGGGTTGGTGTCAGTCGACACGGTACGCGAGCAACTCTTTTACGAGATGGGCAGTCCCAAGGCATATCTCACGCCGGATGTGGTCGCCGATTTCTCGTCGATCAAGTTGAAGGCAGCAGGTCCGGACCGCGTCGAGGTCAGCCAGGTCAAAGGCCACGAGCCGACGCCCTTCTATAAAGTCTCGATGGCTTACTCCGACGGCTTCAAGTGCATCGGCGAGATCGCCATCTCGGGGCCAAACGCCCGCGCTAAGGCCGAGGCTTTCGCCGAGGTTTTTTGGGGCCGCGCCGGCAAGGACTTCGCCGCCACGGAAACCGAGTATTTCGGGCTGAACGCCTTCCATCGCAGCATGGGCGCGAGCGACGAGGCGAACGAAATCATTCTACGCGTCGGCGCCCGCGACTCCGACCAGAAGAAGCTGAGACGCTTCGCCAAGCTCGTGCCGTCGGTGATTCTCGGCGGTCCCCCAGGCGTCACGATCCTCGGCGGCGTGCCGAAGATCCACGACATCGTCAGCTACTGGCCGGCCTTGATGCCGAAGACGGCCATCGCCCCGATGGTGGCCGGCTTCAATCACGGTTACACCGAAGTGCGCGAGTGCGACTCGACGAAGACCGGCAACTACCAAGCCAAGGAAAGCGATGCGCAGATCGCGACCAAGGCGACCCGCGGCGTCGCTGACGCCATTGGCGAGGGCAGGGGTGGCACGCCGCTTTACGAAATCTGCCTCGCGAGGAGTGGCGACAAAGGCGACACGGCCAACGTCGGCGTCATAGCGCGGAGCAAGAAGGCGCTCGAGTTCCTCGACGGTTTCCTGACGGCGCAACGGATGAAGGACCTCTTCCAAGAGCTTTGCCACGGTCGCATCATCCGCTACCGCTTGGACAACCTCGGCGGTTTCAACTTCCTCCTCGAAAATTCTCTTGGCGGGGGCGGCACGATGACCTTGCGCGCCGACGCTCAAGGCAAGACGTTCGCCCAGGCCGTCCTCCGCCAACGCGTCGCCATCCCGAAAGACGTGCTCGACGACGTGAAAAAGAGCCAAGGGGCCTATCCATGAGCACGCGGGCGAGCGCGGCCATACTCAGCTGGACGCCGCCGCTTCCCGGAGGTCACGGCCGCATCGCCGTACTGACCTTGAACCGACCGGAAGTAGCCAACTCCTTCAACGAAGAAATCATCCGCGACCTGACCCAGCAACTCGGCACCGTCGCCGCGACGAAAGATTGTCGCGCGCTCGTTCTCCGCGGCGCCGGCAAGCATTTTTCCGCCGGAGCGGACCTCGCTTGGATGAAGGCTTCCGCCCAGCTTTCGTTGGAGGGCAACGCCAAAGACGCGAAGACCCTGATTCACTTGTTCGAGGCGCTCTGCCATTTGCCGGTGCCTACCATCGCCTTGGTCACGGGGTCCGCCTTCGGCGGCGCCGTCGGACTGGCGGCATGCTGCGACGTGGCTTTGGCCGCTGACAACGCCCGCTTTTGTTTGAGCGAGATCCGCCTGGGCCTCCTGCCGGCGGTGATTTTGCCGTATTTGGCTCGTAAAATGCTGCCTGGCCAGCTGCGTCGCCACGCGCTGACCGGTCGACTGTTCAACGCGCAAGAAGCTTTGGCGTTTGGCCTCGTCCAACGCGTCGCCCCGGAAGCTGGTTTGCAAGACGCTTTGAGAGAAGAGCTGAACGGCATCCTCGCCGGCTCGCCGGAAGCCCAGGCGGCGCTGAAAGAGCTCTTGCACCGCGTCGTCAGCGATAGCTTCAAGCAAGGTCCGCACACGGCCGAAGCCATCGCGACGCAGCGCGTGTCGCCGTCGGGCCAAGCCGGGCTCGCCTCGTTCTTCGACAAGCGGCCGACTCCTTGGAGCGCCGAACTGGCGCCTGGTTGGCACCTCGACGACGCGGAGCCGAAATGAGCGCCGGCAAAATGGCTCCGTTAAAAAGGTTGTTCATCGCCAACCGCGGCGAGATCGCCCGGCGCATCGCGACGACGGCGCGGCGCCTCGGCATGGAAACGGTGGCGCTGACCGACCGCGGCACGCCACCGGCTTACCTCGCGGAAGTCATCACGCATTTCGTGCGCGTCCCCGAAGAGTCGGCGGGTCTCTATCTCGACGGCCCACGGCTCGTGGAGTTGGCCAAGAGCGCCGGCGCCGACAGCCTCCATCCGGGCTTTGGCTTTCTTTCGGAAAACGCGGGATTTGCCGGCCTTTGCCTGAAGTCCGGCCTGACTTGGATTGGGCCGAGCCCCGCCGCCATCGATGCGATGGCGAGCAAGGCGACGGCGCGCGGCCACGCCGAACGGGCGAAGGTGCCAGTCGTGAAGGGCCTCGCGGGCTTCCCGGTGCCCGCCGACGAAAACGGCGATTTCTCAGCACTCGAGAAGTTCGCGGCCGCAACGGGCTATCCGCTTCTGATCAAAGCTGCGCTCGGGGGCGGCGGCAAAGGCATGCGCCTCATTCACGTGCCGGGGGAATTGAAGCAGGC
>JAYWBY010000284.1:0-5330 GCA_043781115.1 Pseudomonadota bacterium | reverse complement strand
GTTGTAGTGTCACCGTGTACTAACATGCGGGTTGGACGAACCTCGCGCAGAACTTGCCGCAGTCCCGATAAGACCCGCGTCGTAATGTCGCAAAGGTCTTGATTCGCCTGCATGAGGTTCAAGTCGATATCGGGACGAATGCCAAAAAGATCCAGGACTTGATCCAGCATTTGCCTCTGCTGCGCGGTTGCGCAGATGGTCAACTGGAGGTCCTCCGCCCGCTGCTGAATCGCACGAATGACCGGTGCCATTTTTATGGCTTCCGGTCTGGTGCCGAAGACGATGAGAATTCGGCGTCCTAACGCCACGTATTCCTCCAATTTTCGATTGTTGGGTATAGCAGATTCGACTCAGCCTGGGGAAGGGCTAAACGGCGCACCGGAGGGTAGCTGTAACGGCAAGCTATAACTAAGAATTTTGGCGGGTCACTAAGCCATAAGGCTTGCTATTTTCACGCCAGCATGGCGAAACTTGGAAATGAAAATTTCGAGATTTCAGGTATTCGGCGCTCTATTGCTGCTAACTTCGGCCCCAACGGCCATGGGCTACGAGCAGTACGTCACAGACCATTTCCAGGTCCGAGCGGAGGGCGATCGTCTCAGCGTAAGTGTCCAACTCGAGGCGCAGAATGGTGAACCGGTCGGCCTACCCTTGAAAGTTCGTACCAGAGTTTTCGGGGAACGATGGCGAACGGTCGACGACAATCTGTTCGAGCACAGGCTGTCTCTTGCGCTTCCCGAGACTTGCAGCGAGTCCTCCCGAGCCCTCGCCAATTCACTTTTCACATCGAGACAACTGGCTGAGCTGGAAAATCCAAAGGTGTCGGTCTGGAAAAAGACGGCGCTAGTCGGGACCAATCTACGTGCCCACTCAAAGAGCCATATATGTTCCGAGTTCAGCAATGAAGCACGCGAAATTCTTCCATGTTTCGGAATTTCCGCGCGGAGTGTCGCCGTTTGGCTCAATCGGGCCAACAATTTCGATTCGCACAGTTTGATCGAGGTCTACGAACCGACAGTGCATCGATGGCTTCTTTTGGATCCCACCTTTGGTGCCTATTATACCGTAAATGGCGTGAAGGCCGGAGCCATTGACGTAGGTCGAGGAGTGCGCGCCGGCCAGTTTAGCCGCATCAAAGTCGTGCAGTTTCCTGATTCTCCGATGGAGTTCGACCCCAAGAACTATTATATCTGGCCGCCCCTGCTTTTTAGGGAGATTAGAATTTCCCAAGGTAGCCTTGAGCTTCATCCGCGAGGATTTAGCACCGAAGCAAGGGAAGGGGGAGCGAGCGAGATCAGTGTCAACGCCGAGCAGGTGAGCACACGCGCCCCTACCAACGGGAATTCTAAAGTTGCTGGGGCGACGATAACCTTTTTCGGAGATGGCCCACAGCTTGAGTTCCACGTTTTGGGCAAGCACGAATTGAAGATTCTGGCCAAGACCAGCAACGCCACGATCCGAGATCTCGAAGGACCAGACGAACAGTCTCTAGATGGCTTGCAGCTGAGTATCAAGGACCGGCCCGTCGATGGCCTTTCAGCAAGGGGTAGATCGGCCTGTCGGGTTGTCGAAGGAGAGACGACAGGCATCGAGGGTCCCGGATTCCGAAATTCGACATCGCTGACCGCAAGCCACCATGACAGCGCCGTGCGGCCAACCGTCGCGAGGGACGTGCCATTCGTTCAATGCCACTTTCCCGTAGTCGACCGGAAGCTTTATTCCGCGGCTATCTTTGCTAGAGCCTCGGGAGGAACGCTGGCCAATATTCAGCTCACGAAGGGATACCCCGCGCATCTCCCAAATAACTTTTCTGTCGACCCAGGCAATTGGCGAAAAATCAGTACACCCTTCTTCTTCGCCCAGGGTCCCCAAGTCGACCTTACGTTTTCCTGCGACTCCGGCTGCCAACTTGGCATCGATCAGATCGAATTTCTCAGCGTTAAGGACCAGCCATAGACTCAAGTTGCTTGACTCAGCTTGAAGGGGTAAGCCATGGTTCATGATTTCCCTGAATCGACGTGCGAGTCGCTGGATCCATGAAAAGCGAACAAATGCCAGAACGGGCACCCAAAAAAGTCGCCATCATCCAGTCGAACTACATCCCTTGGAAAGGGTATTTCGACCTAATCAATAGCGTGGACGAGTTCATGCTATATGACGACGCACAATATACCAAGAGAGACTGGCGCAACCGTAATCAGCTCAAATCGATGACGGGGCTGCTTTGGTTGTCAGTACCCGTGGAAGTAAAAGGTAAATTCTTTCAACCGATCAAGGAAACTCGCATAGCGGAGGCCAAGTGGGGGCGGAAACACTGGAGTACCTTGCAAGCCTGCTACGGCAAGGCAGAGTTCTTCAAGACCTACAAAGACTTGTTCGAACCGCTTTTCGTCAATAACGACTCCGTCCTCTTGAGTGAAGTGAACCGCGGCCTCACTGAGGCAATCTGCGCTGCCCTCGGAATCCGGACCAAAATAACCGCATCGATGGACTACAAACTTGAGGGTGACGACCCGAGCGAACGCCTTGCCATGCTGTGCGAACAGGCGAATGCCACAGAATACTTGTCAGGTCCTTCCGCCAAGGACTACATGAAGTCAGACTGCTTCGACAGACGACAAATCAGTATCAGATACTTCGACTACTCCGGGTATCCCGAGTACAGGCAGATGTATCCTCCCTTTGAGCATGCCGTTACGATTCTTGACCTGCTCTTCAACGAAGGCCCCGCGGCGCCGAAATTCATGAAGTCCTTCGGTGAGGAGAAGACCAATGACCAACGAGTCGTTCCTTAAAGAAGTTTCCGCCTACTACACCGCTCGGCTAAAGGAATTTGGCGCCACTCCGCGCGGAGTCGATTGGAACGGCGAAGCTTCGCAAGTCAACCGGTTCGAGCAGCTGATGAAAGTCAGCGACGGCAAAGCACCAGTATCAGTTGCGGAATTTGGCTGCGGATACGGGGCGCTCGTCGATTTTCTGCAGCGGCGAGGAACGGACTTTCAGTACATCGGTTTCGACATTGCCGACGAAATGATCGCCGCCGCCCGCACTCTGCACGAGAAAGCAGCCAATTGTCGTTTCGTCACGACCCGTGCCGAAATAGGCAGGACGGACTTCGTAGTTGCGAGCGGCTTATTCAATGTCAAGCTGGCGAATGACCGAGACTCGTGGAAGGGCTACATCGAGTCCGTCCTGGATCAATTTTCGGACGTCGCCATCCGCGGGTTTTCTTTCAACATGCTAACGAGCTATTCGGATTTGGACCGGATGCGGGACAATCTCTACTACGCCGATCCCGCGTATTATTTCGACTACTGCAAGCGACGCTTTTCGCGCAATGTCGCGCTGCTGCATGACTATGACCTGTACGAGTTCACGATCATCGTCCGCAAAACGTGACCGAGATTCCGTTCCGCCGGGATCACTTCGGTTTTGCTACCGAGGGTGTTCAGGTCGAGGACCTCATGCATAGGGATCGATTCCCAACCGCTTCGGAGCTTGAATGCGACCAAAGGTTCCAAATCCTTTGGAATGGGGAGCAGATCGACCGCGACAAAGCACGGCGCCGCGTATTCCGCCGCTTCGAGATCGACGAAATGCACGCTGGGCGCCGAATAAACGGCACCGAGCAGATACGACGGCTGGTCGCCTATTTCTACTGACATCGTCCAAGTCAAATTGTCGAATTTGTTTCCAGACTCGTATCGCACTTTCAAAGGAAGGCTCGATCCGTTCAAGCTCGTACAGGCGGGCGAGCCCAGCCGGACTCGGAGTATGCGGCCCTCGACGTAACGTCCTTCGCCGGATGTTGGCGTATGAAAATCTGACTTCAGGTTGAATCGCACCATCCCGCCGCCGCGGATGGCAGTCGCCGTCGTAGCTGCAGTAGAAGGAATGTCCAGCATGCGATGAACGAGGCTCTTCACTTTTCGGTCTTGATATGCAGCGAGACCACCCCACACGCCATACGCGCAAACAAGAGTCGAACAGATCGCCAACGCACTGAAACCCGCAACTCTTGCAACGGACTTGAGCGAGGTGAGGGCCCGCACGAAGTTGCCAGTCAATGCGCTCCTGCCTAGCGAGAAACCGGCGCGCACGAATTGCTCCGTGACAAATGCCAACGCCAGAATCGAGAGGAACTCCAGGCTAAAAAAGTGTCGCTCGTCGAACTGGAGAAACGGATAAGCCGCCAAGCCCACGATCCAGCACGCGACGAGCACCCCCCAGCGCCAATTGCGACAAAGAACAAATAGGATCGTAATGGCGGCAATAAAAAGCGCGGCGAGCCCAGAAAAGTGCGAGAAGATCTCACGTCGCAGCTCGGCGAGGCGTAGATAAAGACTGTCTCTCCCGAGCGATTGAGGGATCGACAAATGCTTGTCGGCGAAAGGCAGATTGAGAATTTTCACTAGCGACGCCGTCGCCCGGGTCGCCATGTCCGCGGGGAAAGTCAGGGCGATATCGCGAAGGAGCTTCCGGCCAGCCTGATCGTAGCGAAAGCTTTCATAAGCAGGCGGCGTCAGGTCGCCGAAGGAGCGCTGCGCCACCTCGCTAAAGGCAACGCTGGCGACGGAGTCGTTGTACGAGTGAAGCCATTCATACGGTCCAGGAACCACCTGCAGCTTTTTGTCGAACTCCTCCGCCAACCCTAGGTAGACGACGTGGGCCAGATCGGTGCCGCTATCAATGAGCCGGGTGAATGGATAAGACACCGGGAAGAATCCCACAAGGAAACAAACGACGATCAATGCGCGCCGAGGGATGCTTCTCCACGACCCTGACGCGCCCATGAAGAAGAGGCTAGCTCCGACAAACTCGACATAGATCAGGAGGTCCTCGCGAAACCCGAGCCCTAGCCCAAGAAAAGCGCCCAGCAAGAATGCTGCGACTAGGCGCGTCCTGAGCGACCAGTCTTGTCGCGCAAACCACGCCACCCCAAAGCTGGCGCCAATGAGGAACGGTGTCTTTGAGTAGTCGCGGTAGTGGGGTAGGTAGGAAAGCTGAAGTTCCGAGGTGGCCATCAGGAAGGCGACGAGAAACGCCATTGGCCGAGCCGTGAACGCGCGAGCCAGTCCGTACGTCAGGACACAGGTTGCCCCAAAAAGAAAGTAGAGCAGCAGATCAACATTGGCCCACGACACGCCGAATACCGTCCACAGCAATCCCACGCTCCCGAGTAGGTAGAGACCCCCCGACTGGAAGGGCATGAGATGCCGGCTTTGCGGGGCTGGATCCGCGGCGCAATCATAGGTCTTGGTTTCTAGACTGAGGAACTTGACGAGCTCAGGCGAAGGATTCTGAGGTGCCACATAGCCGTGGCCACAGGC
>JAYWBY010000283.1:0-5333 GCA_043781115.1 Pseudomonadota bacterium | reverse complement strand
TACACACAAGCCCTCGCCGTGGAGATGGTCTACCGCTTTTCCCTGGTCCAAGGCTTTCTCGGCGTCGCCATCGGTTTCGTCGGCTTGACGTTCTTTTGGCTGGCGGCCGGGCGGGGAGCCCAAGGGCAGACGGGATATAGTCCTGGCGTCCTTATCGCATATTTCATTTTGACGAGCTCACATTCGTTCATCCACGAAAATAGGTTGAGCTGGAACGTCAGCGCCGGCATCCGCATGGGCAAGCTCTCGGCGTCGATGCTGCGCCCTTACCCCTATTTGATGACGCAAATGGCGCAAGCCGCGGCGCAGGCGACCATTCGGTTGATTCTGCTGACGCCGATCTTCTTGGCGCTGTTTTTCTTCATCGACGGGTTGCACGACGTTCTCTCGCAGTTGACTGTGGAGCGCGCCGTCCTCTACCTCGCGACGCTGGCCATCGCCTTTGTCGCTGGTTGGCTGATAAAGATAGCCCTCGGCTTGCTGGCTTTCGACATGACGCAAACGTGGGGGCCGGAACTGATCTTCCTCTCCATCTATTCCGTGGCTAGCGGCATCAGCTATCCCGCCGATTTGCTGTCGCACCGGTTGCTCGAGATCGCCAGCTGGACTCCGGTCTATTACATGATCGGCTTTCCGGCTTTGGTGTTGCTTGGTCGGGTCGACCAGGCCGTGATTTACCAGGGCTTAGAACGAGGCGCGCTCGTCGCCGTGCTAACCAGTGCGGTCGTCGTCCTGATGTGGCGCCGTGGCATGAAGAAGTTCGAGGCGATCGGCATATGAAGAAATACCTGAAACTCTTCGCGCGGACTTTTGGCCTCAGCGCCTCAACGATGCTGATGTACCGCGCCAACATCGTCTTCTTTCTGATCTTCGAGACGTTCTTCATCGCCGCGCAGTTTTTGACGGTGAAGGTCGGATTCGACCTGGCGGGGCACGACGTCGCCGGCTGGACGAGGCAACAAGCCTATTTGCTTACCGCCGTGAACGGCCTGACGCACCAGGTATTCATCTGCTTCTTCATCAACCCGATCTTTGGCCTGGGGATGCAGGTTTGGAACGGCCAATACGACTACGTCCTGCTGAAACCGCTGAACCCTTTGGTCAGCATGTTGGCGAACGGTCAGTTCGTCATTTCGAACTTACCGAACCTCTTGGTCAACCTCGGCGCCGTCCTTTATTTCATGGCGACGGCCGGGGCCGTCTTCGAGCTCCGCCTGATGCCGATCTTCGCCTTGTTCGTATTCATGGGGGTCGCGGTGCGCGTGGCGTTGTCGCTCCTTTGCGTCGCGCCTGTCTTCTTCTCCGAACGTTTGACGGACGTGGAAGACAGTTTTTGGTCGTTCGCTTCGCTCGGCCGCTACCCCTTGTCCGTCTATCCTCGAGGATTGGCCGCTGTGCTGACCTTCGTTTTGCCGGTGGGCATGATGGCATCCCTGCCCGCGAGCGTCCTGATGCGAGCGGACGGCTTTTGGACGATGGCCGGCGGCTTCTTGGCGTCGGTGGCATTTGTGGTCGTGGCGCTTTTCGCCTTCATGCGGAGTTTACGGAGCTACCAGTCGGTGAATTCCGGCGTCTAGCCGAAATCGCGGGGGAATTTGTCGATTTTTCCGCGCTGCAAAAGACGGCAACTCCTGCCCATGGGGCTCGCCGGGATTTTTGGCTAAAATGGAGGGAGTCCTTCCTTCGTTCTAGTCGAGGTCCCCCATGGCGTTCCTGCCCCAATCCTTCCGCGTCGTCGTGTTAGCCTCCAGTGCGCTGCTCGCATCGGGAGCCGCCTTTGCCGACGGGCCCCAAACCTACAACACGAAAACCGGTTCGCCGATCGTCGGGACCTCGTCCAGCGGACGGCACGAAAAGTCGTTCGTCCTCTCGAGCCCCGTCGTCAACCTCGCCCAAGAGACGATCGGTCACCTTGAAATGAATCTCGGCAACGTCGCCGCCATTGCGGTCGAAGGCGCGATCAAAGATACGCGAGAAGACGTTTCGGGCAGCATCCACGACGACACGGGCGAATCCCGGCGGGCCAGCGGCAAGGCCGGCGCATTTTTTTTAAGCCACTACTTGCACGGCGCCTCGATGGGCAGCTTTTACGGCGGCGTCGGCCTGGGTTTCCGCGAGGAGTCGGTGCGCTGGCGCGTCGCTCCCGACGAAACGGATCGCAGGGTAAACTTGGCTTTGGCGGGCAGCGACCACAAACTCCATCACGACGCCGAAGTCCGCGGTCCGACCGGCCAACTCCGGCTTGGCTACCGTTACGTCGCGCATGAAACGCCGCTCTTGCTCGGCGCCTACGTCGGCGGCCGCTACTTCCAAGGCGTCGCGAGCGACGCTTCGTCGGACAAGACCGACCTCCTCGACGCTCCGATGACCGACGGCGAAAAGTCCACTCTCGAAAAGCAGTACCAAACCCGACCCGAAGCCGGCCTCGAAATCGGCCTCAGCTTTTGATGCCTAATTCGGCTAATTCGGGACACCCTACGTAATCGAATTTCGGAATTTCGATTACGTAGGGTGTCCTGAATTATCGTAGGGTGTCCTGAATTAAACCTGAATTAAAAAATCGAAATGGTCTCGGTGAGGGAGCGCGCCAGCGCGAGCTCGTAGTCCGTACCGTGCAGCCCGGTGCCGCAGCCGCCGCTTATAGCGATCAACCCCGGGACGGAGCGGAAACGCCCGGCAACGTTTTGCCCGCGCGCGCGGTCGAACTTCGGCAAGCGGGTGTCGAAGGCGCCGAGAACGAGGCGGCCGCCCGAGGCCGCGTGCGCGCGCAAAAGTTCGAGGCTCGCGGGCGAGCCGAGGTCTATGACATTGGCGTCGAGCGCCAGGACTTTGCCTTGGCCGAGCGCCGTCAATTGATCCAGGTCGGCAGGAGCGCAGCAGTGAAGGCCGAGAGTCGCGCCGGCGCTTTGCACGGTCTTGGCGAAAGTACGCCACCTTTCATGCTCCTTGGCGGCGCCCTTGGTGGCGAGAAGTCCGTCGTCCCAATGGAGTTGCATGGCGATAGTCGCCGACTTCTCGCGCACGAGTCGAAGCCAAGCGAGAGATAAACGCTCGACCCAGTCCCAGCAATCGACGGCGAGTAACGCGTGGGCCGTATGGGGTCCGACGAGCTGCAGTTTTAAGGACTTTGCGGTGGAGACGCGGTCGAGGAACGGCGCGCAGGCAATCTGTCTTTTGATTTGCGCCGCGGCGTCGCCGTCCGTCGCGCTCCCGATGAGGGACTTAAGCGCCGCGACGTCTTTCGCTCTGACCGCTGTTTGCATCTCGTCCGTCAAGATTTCGCGCACCATGGACGGCAAGACGCGGTCGCCCTTCAAACTTGGGTGCTGCACGAGCTGCGGATAAAACGGCAACGAGTAGTTGGCAAAGACGTGCTTGACCGCCGCTTCGGCGTCAACGAATGGCACGCTGCCGATACCAGTCGTGGCGATCAGCCTACCGGCCATAGATTTGCGCTTGGCGGAACGGCACGGCATGATCGATCGAGTTCTCGCCCATGATCAAAGCCAGCCAACGGTCGAACCCCAAGGCGTTGCCGCACGATGGAGGGAGACCCTTGACCAAGGCGGCATCGAAGTCGTGGTCGATCTCGGGCGTCTCGTAACCGAGCGCGCGGCGGCGAGCGTTGGCTTCGGCGATCCGCTGGCGGTTGAGCTCGGGCGCCAGGAGTTCCTCGAAGCCATTGCTCAACTCCACGCCTTGAACGTAGAACTCGAAACGCTTCGCGACACTGCCCCGCACCGTAGCCAACGCCGCCTGCGACCGGGGATAGTCGGTCAGGACGGCGCAACCGAGCGCTTTCAACGCAGGCTCTACCTTGTCCAAACAGACCTTGAAGAAGGCCGTCTCGAAGTCGTCGCCCGGCTGCGCCGACTGGCTGCCCGCGGCTTTGGCCATTTTTCCAAGGTCTGGATCTTGGTCGACGAGTTTTAGGCTGGCGAAGCGTTCGAAGGCTTCCGCGACTGTGATCCGCGGAACCTCGACGGGAAGATTCAGCGGCGTGCCGCCGAGTTTGGCCACCAGCGGCGTCAGGCGGTCGAGGGTCGCGCGCAGCAGATCTTCCGTTTGGCCGATGAAGGCCTCGTAGCTGATCCCGGCCTCGTACCATTCGAGCATGGTGAATTCGGGGTGATGCCAGTCGGCGAGTTCGCCGCCGCTGCGGAAACACGGGGCGATCTGGAAGACGCGTGGCAGACCGAGAGCCAGGGCTTGCTTCATGTGAAGCTCGGGGCTCGAACGAAGATAAAGCGGATGCTCGGCGCCGCGGTGGTCAAGCCAAACGGTCGGGAAGTAGCGGAGATGGACCTCGGTCCCGGGCTGGACGACGGCGATGGGCGTGTCGATCTCCAGCGAGTCGCGCTGGCCGAAGAAGTCGCGTAGGGCGGTCTTCAGCTCGGCGCGCAGCCGTAGGGTTTCGACGGGCGTCATTTCTTCTTGCGGCTGGAGCTGGTTTTCGGCTTCGCGGCGTTGTCCCGAGACAACGCCGGTTTCACCGCGATGGACTCGACCGTGTGTTTTTCTTCTTCGTGATGGACGCTGCGGAGCTTAGACAGCTGCTCGGTAATGGTCAGCAAAGCCGAACCGGCCGGGAAATTCTTCTCGTGAACGTCGATGAAGCCCAGCGGAACGCCTGTAGCGAGCTCGAAGGCGTCGTTGATGCTCCGGATCGGAAAGACCCGGAACTTGCCGGCGTTGATCGCCGTGCGCACTTCTTCATGGAGCATGAGGTTTGGGACGTTCTGGGCCGGGATCAGGACGTCGTAGCAATGACCCTTCTTGCCGATCAGCTGCGTCGTCCGGAAGTAACCTTCGATCTTTTCGTTGATGCCGCCGACGGGCTGGACGTCCCCGAACTGGTTGAGGCTGCCGGTCATCGCGACGTTCTGACGCACGGGGATGCCGCTCATCGCGCTCAGCACGGCGACTAGCTCGGCGGTCGTGGCGCTGTCACCGTCGATCAAGCCGTAAGATTGTTCGAAAGCGACGCTGGCGGCGACGCCTAAGCTCTTGCCCTTGGCGAGCACGGTGCTGAGGAAGCTCGTGAGAATGTAGACGCCCTTGTCGTGGATCTTGCCGGAGAGCTTGGAGGCGCGCTCGATGTTGAATACGCCTTCGTCCGTCGTCGAGATCGTGCAGGTTATTCGGCCGAGCTTGCCGAAGGAGTAGTCGCCCATGTCGTAGACGGCGAGGCCGTTGACTTGGCCGATGCGCTCGCCGTCGACCGAGAGGAGGATGTCCTCGTGGCGCACCATCTCGAGGAGCTGCTCCTCGACGAGGTTCAAGCGGTGGAACTTCAGGTCCAGCGCCTTCTCGACGTGCTGGCGAGTGACTTC
>JAYWBY010000282.1:0-5335 GCA_043781115.1 Pseudomonadota bacterium | reverse complement strand
GGCTGACCGCGCTCATCGAGCACGACGTGATGCCAATCGTGCCATGCGAGGGCTCACTGGGAGCCTCCGGAGATTTGGTGCCGCTGGCGTACCTGGCGGAAGTCGTTCAGGGCAACGGCCAAGTCTCGACGCGCTCGGGCGTGCGCGCCACCGCGGAAGTCTTCCAAGAGCTCGGTTTGAAACCCTACGTATTGAAACCGAAGGAAGGTTTGGCGTTGGTCAACGGCACGTCGTCGATGGCCGGCATGGCGACTTACAATTACCAACGACTCGGCCGCCTCGCCGATTTGTCGCTCGTCGGCACGTCCTGGCTGTGCTTGGCCGTCCGCGGCAAGGTCGACGCCTTTGGCCCGCTGGTGAACGAAAAAGCCAAGGCCCACCCTGGGCAGGCGAAAGCCGCGCGCCGCGTCCGCGAACTCTTGGCCGCCGAGGCCTACAACGCTCCCGGCTTTTCCACTATCGACGAAGCTCGCGCGGTGTTGGCGCGGCCGGTCCAAGACCGTTACTCGCTCCGCTGCGCCCCGCAAATTCTTGGGCCCATCCTCGACACGCTCGACACCGTCGGCGCATGGCTCGAGGCCGAGCTCAACTCCGTGTCGGACAACCCCCTCTTCGACGCCGACGACCAAGTGATGGCGATGGGCGGCAATTTTTACGGCGGCTACCTTGGCCACGGCATGGATTACTTCAAGATCTGCACGACCCACGTCGCCGACATGCTCGACCGGCAAGTGATGTTGCTCTTCGATCCGGGTGCGGGCTACGGCTTTACGCCCAATCTCGCCAACTGGGCGGCGATGCCACCCGACGAGCGGCATCTGCACCACGGTCTGAAGGGCCTGCATCAAGCGACCAGCGCCTTGACGTCGGAAGTGGCGTCGATGAGTATGCCTTCGTCGGTGTTCTCGCGCTCGTCCGAGTCGCACAACCAGGACAAGGTGAGCCTCGGGATGAGCGCCGCGATGGCGGTCAGCCAAATGCTGGACAAGGCGTTTACGATTTCGGCCTTGTCGTTGACTTGTATGGCTCAGGCGCTGGAACTGCGCGGCCTGCGCCCGGTTGGCGGCGACGGCGCCGCGCTCTGGCGTACGGTCCGGCGGCATGTCCCCTTCGTCGAGCGCGACATGGCGCTTGGAGCGCAAATTACGGCGCTGGCTGCGGACCTCCAAGAGTCGGCGCTGACCAAACGCGTGCCGTCGTGACCCGGATTCACCTCTGGCGCGGCTTCCACGGGCGAGAGTTCCGCGAGCTCTTCGCGCGAGCTTACAAAGATCAAGAGCTGCTCGTCGTTTGTCCTCCGACCGGGCTCGACGAGCGCGTGCTCGAGGCGCTGCCGCCCGGGGAACTAGTCTTTCATGGAGAGTGGCACGACGCGCCGCGGCGCCTCGGGCAGGGGCGCGCGGACTATCCAGCGGCGCCGGTGCTCGGGGTGTTCACGACCGGTTCGACTGCGGCAAAGAAGCTGGTGCTTTACTCCCGAGCGAACATCAAGGCGGCGCAGGACGCCATCCTCGAGCTCTTCGACCGGCGACGGATCGACACGGTTTATTGCTATCCGCAGCCGTATCACGTTTTTGGCCTCCTACTTGGCCACGACCTGGCGGCGCGGCGCGGGTTGCAGCTGGTGGCCGCGCCGGGACCCTATGGCCATGAAGCGCACGAGCTTTGGTTGTCGTTGCAATCGGAGCGTTTGTTGACGTTGGCGACGCCAAGCCATATGCGCGACCTGTGCGCCTTCCTCGAAATGAATCCCGACGCCAAACCGCGCCGGACTTATAGCTGCATCCTCGGCGGAGCCAAGGTCGACAAGGACGTTTGGCTGAAGGCGCGCGCCATAGCCCGGATCGAGGAGCCGAGCGTCGGCTACGGTTGCACTGAGGCTTCCCCCGGCGTCACGCATCTGCCTCCCGGCGTCGAGCCCCTCGTCGACGGCGACCTCGGCTGGCCGTTAGGCTCCGTGACGATGGCGTTCGACGCGGAGGAGCCGGGTTACTCCATTCACGGTCCGGGGCTCTGCTTGGCTCTCAGCGAAGGCGGCGCCTTGACTTTTCCGACGAGCCATCAAGTGCGAGACGAGTTGACGACGCTCTCTGGCGGCCGCTACGGTTTCGCCGGCCGCCTCGACTTCGTTTTGAACCGCGGGGGCGAGAAGTTCCCGCTCGAACGCATAGAAGCAGTTTTGAAAGCGCGCCATGCGCTCGACACGATCTGCGTCGCCTTGCCGGACCCGCGCTTGGGAGAAGAGCTCGGCATCCTGGCGCGCGCCGGGCGGCAGCTCGAACCGACGGCGATTTACGCGACGTTGACCGAAGTCTTCCAGCGCCGGTTCAACCCTGGGCTCTTGACCTTGATCGACGAGTTACCGCTCAACGCCAACGCCAAACTCGACCGCCACGCGGCCAAAGCCCTCGTGGCGCTGAGATCTAGGCCTTAGTTCTTCTTGCCGCCGGCGCAACCTTGGCGTTTGAGCTCGGTCTTGCCTAAAACGGTGACGCCCTTGCCGGTGCCTTGGCTGTTGCTGCCGAGCACGGCGACGCCGTCGCGGCTGTCGGCAATGCTGGCGTTGCAGGCGACTTCGATCACAGTCTTCGCCAAAACCGTCACGTTCGCCTTTAGGCAATACCAGCCGTTCGGGTTCATCAGACGGATGCTGCTCTTCGAAAGCACGGCAACGGTCGGTTTGACCAACACGAGGCGCGGCTCTTTGGTCGACTCCTCGTCGGTCATGTCGTCGCCGATGCCCAATACTTGGACCGTGGCCCCCATGACTTTATATTCAGGCGTCTTCTGGGTCCCGAAAGGATGTTTGTCCTTCCACGCAGCGAGGCAGCGACCGACGGCCAAGCGGTCGCCGTCGACCTCCTTAGGATCTTTCGGATCCTTGGTCTCGGGAGTCGCCGCGGGTTTGGCCTCGGCGCTGGCGGCAGGTTTGGCGACAATGCCCGCGTCGACGTTGGCTTCCGGCTCGGCGAGCGAGAAAGACGTGAACGAGAGGCCTAAAAATACGAGGGCGGTATTGGTTAGCGTGCGCATGCCCCCAGTCTAGCTAAAAAGTTTCCTGTTGGCACGCCCTAGGTGATCGTTTATCCTTTTCGTTAATAAAGGTCGTTAGCTCCAATTCCTCTCGGCTCATTGAGGCCCGACGTGCAAAAACGGATTTTGATTGTGGCTGGTTTGGCGGCGTTTCTCGCTTCGCACCCAGCGGCGGCTGAACGCAAATACGGTATGGCTGGTTGTGGTCTGGGCTCCTTGGTCTTCAAACCATCGGGCAATCAGAGCACCGCGGCGATCTTGAACAGCACGGGCTATCAAACGCTCGGCATCACCACGGGTACCTCCAACTGCACCCCGAGCGGCAAGGGCTCGGCGATGCAAGAGATGGAGCAAGAGAACTTCTTCGTGGCGAATTTCTCGACGCTTTCGAAGGAAATCGCCCAGGGCGGCGGCGACTCGGTCGTCGGCTTTGCCGGCGAACTTGGGTGCCCCGCGAGCCACACGGCGCAAATTGCCGCTGAGCTTCAAGCGAATTACTCGGGAATCTTCGCGTCGCCAGGCGCCGTCGCGGCCTTTGACGCGGCACGCGACACGCTCCGCACCGATCCGTCGATCAACGCCGAGTGCCAGTACCTCTGAACCACTGATTCCACCGCCTCCGGGCGAGTGAAAGGATTGTCGATGCTAAAGTTGAACTTCCTTCGGGTCGCTGGACTCTTTCTCCTCTGTGCTCCCTTGACGTTTCTTGCGACCGATGGCTTGGCCAAAGGCAAGAACGACAAGAAGAAGAAAGGCGAGAAGAAGGGCGAGAAGGCGGCAGACGGCGGGGGCAGCGGCTACGCTGCTCCGTACGGCATGGCCGGTTGCGGTCTGGGCTCGCTGGTGATCCACGAAGACACTATGGTCATGCAGACCTTCGCGGCGACGTTGAACGCCACTGGCTACCAACTCTCCGCTATCTCCATCACGCACAGCAGCAATTGCACTTCCGGCAAGGAAGAGGCCGCGGTCATGGAACAAGAAGTGTTCGTGGCGGCCAACCTCCGCGCTCTTGAATCCGACGTGTCGAGTGGCGGCGGCGACTACGCCCACGCCTTCGCCGACGTCCTAGGCTGCGCCGGTGACGGCAATTACAGCGAATTTCTCGAGGTGAGCCGCTCGAACTACGAGGACATCTTCGGCGACAATGATCCCCAGGTCGTCTATGCTCGCTACATTCAAGCGCTGCGCGGCAGCAATAAGCTCGTGAACGGTTGCGAGCGCATGGTGTTCAAGTCCTGATAGGCGCTCTTGCGGTTTCTTAAGACGATACTCTTGAGCGCTACCCTCACAGGTAGCGCTTTTGCTTTTGGGGCGCCACGCTCGGCCTTGGGCGACAAAGCCGAAAGCTTGAAGCTCGCCGACGAGCGGGGCTGGGAGACGCTGCTCTTCCTGCGCGAACGGCTCTTCGGCGGCAAGACGAGCATGGTCGACACGCCGGCTTTCTTTTTGGCGAGCGAAACGAATTGGACGCCCGCCGCCGAACTGCAAGCGACGATCGCGGCGATGATGACGCCACTCATCCCCGGCGCCGCGCCCGACACGCATGTCGTATGCCGGATGCCGGCGCGCTTCCGGTGGCTGAGCGAGCATTTGCCGGGGTTCGGCGAGGCGGTCGGCAAAGTCGACTGCCCGGCCTTCGATACTTGGCGCTCTCGCCTCAACACCGACGGCGTCTCGCTCGTCTTCTCGAGCTACTTCGCCGACAACCCGTCATCGATGTTCGGCCATTCGTTCCTGCGCCTGCACAAACGTTCGGAGAAGGGCAAGATCGTCAGCGATTTTCTCGACGACACCTTCAACTTCATGGCTTACCCGACGACGGACAACCCGGTTTATTACGTCATAGATGGCCTGTTCGGGCGTTTCCCCGGCCGATTCTCGATGGCGGCCTTCTACATGAAGATTCAGGAGTACAACAACTCCGACCGCCGAGATCTATGGGAATACCGCTTGGCGTTCGACCGCGACGACCTGGATCGGCTGCAACGCGTGCTTTGGGAGATGGAACCGAGCGCGATCAACTACTTTTACTTCGACGAAAACTGTTCGCTGATCTTGCTCACCCTGCTCGAAGCCGCGAAGCCGACGCTGCATTTGCCGCCGCTCCATCCCTGGGTGATCCCGTCGGACTCGCTCAGAGCGGTGATGCGCTCTCCCGGTTTGGTCAGCCAGGTGAGCTTTCGCCCTTCCATTCGCTCGCGCTTTCTGGCGCGCTACCGTCTGCTCTCGGCCAAAGAGCGCGCCGCCGTCGACCAGGTCATCGCCGGCAACGATGTTGCCGAGGCATCCCGGATTCTCG